>NZ_JBSFJC010000017.1:0-90746 GCF_053597855.1 Kitasatospora sp. NPDC001225 | reverse complement strand
ATCAACGAGGACGACGCGCACACCCGCGCCACCTCCTCGATCACGATCACCGTCGCCAGCGCGTCCGCCCCCGCACCGCCGTACTCCTCCGGCACGTGCACCGCGTGCAGGTCGTTCCCCCGCAGCGCGTCCAACGCCTCCTGCGGGAACCGCCCCTGCTCGTCCACCTCCGCCGCGAACGGAGCGATCTTCGCCTCGGCCAGCGAACGCACCACCTCACGGAGCATCCCGTGCTCCTCGGAGATCCGGAAGAGATCGAAGTCAGCCGCCCCTGCGCTGCCCGCCATGATGCCTGCCTCGTCGTTCAGTGACCGATGCCCGGGCGAGGCCCGATCGAGGTCCGATCGACGCCCGGTGCGAGTCGAATCCGCGGTTAACTACCGTTCAGTAGAGATCCTAGGGCGCCGACCTGCGGCTGCCTAGCGTCCAGCGGCCGCCCGGTCGTTCATGTCCGCGCCCCGGGGGCGACCGGTGGGACGGCCCCTCCGGCGTGCAGGTGATCCCGGGGCGCCCCCGGCGGGCGGATAGCATCAGGGCATCCGTACTGGTCGCGTCCGCATCCAAGGAGAACCCGTGACCCTCCGCATCTCCGTGATCGGCACCGGCTACCTCGGCGCCACGCACGCCGCCGCGATGGCCGAGTTCGGCTTCGAGGTGCTGGGCCTGGACATCGACCCGGACAAGATCGCCATGCTGACCGCAGGGCGGGTCCCGATGTACGAGCCCGGGCTGTCCGAACTGCTGCTCAAGCACGTGGCAGGGCACGAGGGTTCGACCGGACGGCTGCGCTTCACCACCTCCGCCCGGGAGGCCGCCGAGTTCGGCGACGTGCACTTCATCTGCGTCAACACCCCGCAGCGCAAGGGCGAGTTCGCCGCCGACATGTCGTACGTCGACACCGCACTGGACGAGCTCGCGCCGCACCTGACCCGCCCCGCCCTGGTGGTCGGCAAGTCGACCGTCCCGGTCGGCTCGGCGGCCCGGCTGGCCGAGCGGCTGGCCGCGCTGGCGCCGGTCGGCGAGGGCGCCGAACTCGCCTGGAACCCGGAGTTCCTGCGCGAGGGCTTCGCCGTGCAGGACACCCTGCGGCCGGACCGGATCGTGGTCGGCGCCCACAGCGAGCGGGCCGAGCGGCTGCTGCGCGAGGTGTACGCGGAGCCGATCGCGGCCGGGGTGCCGTTCATGGTCACCGACTACGCGACCGCCGAACTGGTCAAGGCGGCCGCCAACTCCTTCCTGGCCACCAAGATCTCCTTCATCAACGCGATGGCCGAGGTCTGCGAGGCGGCCGGCGCGGACGTCACCCAGCTCAGCAAGGCGCTCGCCTACGACGAGCGGATCGGCGGCAAGTTCCTCAACTCCGGCCTCGGCTTCGGCGGCGGCTGCCTGCCCAAGGACATCCGCGCGTTCATGGCCCGGGCCGGCGAACTCGGCGCCGACCAGGCGCTGACCTTCCTGCGCGAGGTCGACTCGATCAACATGCGGCGCCGCTCCCGGATGGTCGAGCTGGCCCGCGAGCAGTGCGGCGGCGGCTTCCTGGGCCGCCGGGTCGCCGTCCTCGGCGCCGCCTTCAAGCCCAACTCGGACGACATCCGGGACTCCCCCGCCCTCAACGTGGCCGCCCAGATCCAGCTCCAGGGCGCCCAGGTCACCGTCTACGACCCCAAGGCCGTGGACAACGCCCGCAAGATGTTCCCCTCCCTCGCCTACGCCCACTCCGCCCTGGAGGCAGCCGAGGGCGCCCACGTCGTCCTCCACCTCACCGAGTGGTCCGAGTTCCGCGAGCTGGACCCGGCCGTCCTCGGCGCCGTGGTCGCCGAGCGCCGCCTCCTCGACGGCCGCAACGTCCTGGACGCCGAGGCCTGGCGCGCCGCCGGCTGGACCTACCGCGCCCTGGGCCGCCCGAGCTGACCGGGCAGGAATCCCGCACCGCCGCCCGGCGTTCCCACCGGCATGACGAGCTACGGCGACGACGCGGCGGTCCGCGAGATCCTCACCCGCACCGGTGACACCTGGGCGGTGGTGGGCCTGTCCACCAACACCGCCCGGGCCGCGTACGGGGTGGCCCGGGTGCTCCAGGAGTACGGCAAGCGGATCGTGCCCGTGCACCCGAAGGCCGAGACGGTCCTCGGCGAGCAGGGCTACGCCTCGCTCGCCGAGATCCCGTTCCCGGTCGACGTGGTGGACGTGTTCGTCCGGTCCGACCTCGCCGGGGAGGTCGCGGACGAGGCGGTCGCCATCGGGGCGAAGGCGGTCTGGTTCCAGCTGGGCGTGGTGGACGAGGCCGCGTACGGGCGGACGCGGGAGGCCGGGCTGGCCATGGTGATGGACCGGTGCCCGGCCATCGAGATCCCGCTGCTGGGCTAGGAGGCCGGGCCGTCCAGCTGCGCGATGGTGGCGATGGAGGGGCGGCGGCCCGCCCGCAGCCCGGCGGCCGCCGACTCGGCGTCGCGCAGGACGCGGACGGCGTTGTGCCAGGTGAGCTTGGCCAGGTCGGCCTCCGACCAGTGGCGGCCGAGGAGTTCGGCGACCAGGTTGGGGTAGCCGGCCACCGAGTCCAGGCCGTCCGGCAGGAAGGCGGTGCCGTCGAAGTCGCCGCCGATGCCGATGTGGTCGATGCCGGCCACCTCGCGCATGTGGTCGAGGTGGTCGGCGACGGTGGCCGGGGTGGCGATCGGGCGCGGGTTGGCGGCCTCGAAGGCGCGCTGGCGCTCCATGGCCGGCGGGGTGGTGTCCAGCGGGTGGAAGCCGTGGGCGCGCATGTTCCCGTCCGCGGCGACGGTCCACTCGATGGCGGCGGGCAGGATGAACTTCGGCACGAAGGTCGCCATCGCCACGCCGCCGTTGGCGGGCAGCTGGGCGAGCACGTCGTCCGGGATGTTGCGCGGGTGGTCGCAGACCGCGCGCGAGGAGGAGTGGGAGAACACCACCGGCGCCTCGCTCACCCGCAGGGCGTCGCGCATGGTGTCGGCGGAGACGTGCGAGAGGTCGACCAGCATGCCGAGCCGGTTCATCTCCCGGACGACCTCCTCGCCGAACCGGGTCAGCCCGCCGGCCGCCGGCTTGTCGGTCGCGGAGTCCGCCCACGGCACGTTGTCGTTGTGGGTGAGCGTCAGGTACCGGACGCCCAGCTCGTACAGGGCGCGCAGGGTGGCCAGCGAGCAGTCGATGGAGTGGCCGCCCTCGGCGCCCATCAGGGAGGCGATCCGGCCCTCGGCGCGGGCGGCCTCCATGTCGGCGGCGGTACGGGCCAGGCGCAGCCGGTCGGGGTAGCGCTCCACCAGGGCGTGGACGAAGTCGATCTGCTCCAGGGTGGCGCTCACGGCGTGGTCGCCGGCCAGCGAGGAGGGGACGTAGACGGACCAGAACTGGGCGCCGACGCCGCCCTCCGCGAGGCGGGCGAGGTCGGTGTGCAGCCGGTCGCTCTGGTCGGCGGCGAGGTCGAGCGCGCCGAGGTCGTACCCGGCCTGCTCGCGCATCGCCCAGGGGAGGTCGTTGTGGCCGTCCACCACGGGGGCGGTGCGCAGCAGGGCGCGGGCGCGGTCCAGCGGGGTGGGGGAGTCCAGGTCAGCGGTCATGCGTGCTGTTCTACCCCACGCCCGCGGGTGGCCGAACTACTTGCCGAAGCCGAAGGACGCGGAACCGGCCACCTTGGCGCGCAGCTTCCGGCCCTTCTCGGTGGCCTGGTTGTTCAGCTCGGCCTGGAAGTCGGTCATCTTCTCGGTGAGCTCGGGGTCGAAGGCGGCGAGCATCCGCACCGCGAGCAGGCCGGCGTTGCGCGCGCCGGCCACCGAGACGGTCGCGACCGGCACGCCGGCCGGCATCTGGACGATCGACAGCAGGCTGTCCATGCCGTCCAGGTACCGCAGCGGCACCGGCACGCCGATGACGGGCAGCGGGGTGACCGAGGCGAGCATGCCCGGCAGGTGGGCCGCGCCGCCGGCGCCCGCGATGATCGCCTTCAGGCCGCGCCCGTGGGCCTGCTCGCCGTACGCGACCATCTCGCGGGGCATCCGGTGGGCGGAGACGACGTCCACCTCGTACGGGACCTCGAACTCGTCCAGGGCCTGGGCGGCGGCCTCCATGACCGGCCAGTCGGAGTCCGAGCCCATCACGATGCCGATGAGGGGGTTGGTCATTCGGTGATCGTTCCTCGCAGGTAGGCGGCCGCGTGGCGGGCGCGCTCGCGGACGTCTTCGAGGTCGTCCCCGAAGACGTTGACGTGGCCGACCTTGCGGCCGGGCTTCACGTCCTTCCCGTACATGTGGATCCGCAGCCCGGGGTCGCGGGCCATGCAGTGCAGGAAGGGGTGGTACATGTCCGGGTAGTCGCCGCCGAGGACGTTGACCATGACGGTCCACCTGGCGCGCGGGCGGGGGTCGCCCAGCGGGAGGTCGAGGACGGCCCGCAGGTGGTTCTCGAACTGCGAGGTGACGGCGCCGTCCTGGGTCCAGTGCCCGGAGTTGTGCGGGCGCATGGCCAGCTCGTTGACGAGGATGCGGCCGTCGCGGGTCTGGAACAGCTCGACGGCGAGGTGGCCGACGATGCCGAGGTCCCCGGCGATCCGCAGGGCGAGCTGCTGGGCCTCGTCGGACAGGGCCGGGTCGAGGTCCGGCGCGGGGGCGGTGACCTCGGCGCAGACGCCGTTCTCCTGGACGCTCTCCACCACCGGGTAGGCGACGGCCTGGCCGCTGGGCGAGCGGACGACGTTGGCGGCCAGCTCGCGGACGAAGTCGACCTTCTCCTCGGCCAGCACCGCGACGCCGGCCAGGAACGGGGCGTGCGCCTGCTCCTCGTCGTCGACGACCCAGACGCCCTTGCCGTCGTAGCCGCCGCGGACGGTCTTCAGGACGACCGGGTAGCCGGTGCCCTCGTTCGCGAAGGCGGTCACGTCGGCCGGGTCGGCGACGAGCCGGTGCCGGGGGCAGGGCACGTCGATGGAGTCCAGCTTGGCCCGCATCACGCCCTTGTCCTGGGCGTTGACCAGCGCCTCCGGGCCGGGGCGGACGGCGATGCCGTCGGCCTCCAGGGCCCGCAGGTGCTCGGTGGGGACGTGCTCGTGGTCGAAGGTGATCACGTCGCAGCCGGCGGCGAAGGCGCGCAGGGTGTCGAGGTCGCGGTAGTCACCGAGGACGACGTCGGAGACCACCTGTGCGGCGGAGTCCTGGGGCGTGTCGGCGAGGAGTTTGAACCTGACCCCGAGCGGGATGCCCGCCTGGTGTGCCATGCGGGCCAGCTGCCCGCCACCGATCATGCCCACCACTGGAAAATTCACATTGCCCGGGGAAGTCACGCGGCCCAGGATATCCGGGCCGGTCGGGGGCGGTGGAGCCGCAGGTGGGGCCGCTGGAGCGGACGCGCGTAGATGTCAACCTGGCGCCCTGGGGGCTGAGCCGTTCGATGGAAGCGGGTAGCCTGGACGGCTAGGTCCTGGTCTGCGCGGTCCGATCATGTGCGTGCACGCAGGGCTCAAGGGGCGGCCGCGCGACCGCGACCGGCCCTTTCGACCAGCAGGCACATGGAGGCACTCCGGTATGGCGACGAACGCGGCTTCGGAACCCTCACTCGCGCAGAAGCTGCGTGGGCTCAAGGGCGAAGTGGTGAAGTTCGGCATCGTCGGCCTGAGCGGCGTGGTGGTCAACTTCGCCGTGTTCTGGGTCTGCCTCAACGGCATGGGCCTGGCCTCGGTGCGGTCGAACATCGTCGCGACGGTGATCGCGATCGCGACCAACTACCTGGGCTACCGCTACTGGCTCTACCGGGACCGCGACGCCGCCTCCCGCAAGCGCGAGATCACGCTCTTCCTGGTCTACAGCGGCATCGGCATGCTGATCGAGACCGGCGTCCTCGGCTTCTCGGTGTACGTGCTCGACCTGCGCTCGCACTACGAGCAGATCGGCGCCAAGGTGATCGGCCTCGCCGTGGCCACCGTGTTCCGCTTCGTCTCGTACCGCACCTGGGTGTTCAAGGCCGTGCCGGAGACCGTCGAGCTGCCCGCCCAGCAGTCGGTGGGCGCCGCCGCCGGCCAGGAGCTGGCCGCGCAGGCCGAGCTGATGCTGGCCACCGAGCGGATCCGGCTCGCCAAGGCCGAGTAGGCCCCGCGGTCCTCGCACCGCCCTCGTACCCCGCGCAGCCCCGGCTCGCCGAACCCGGCCGCCGGGGCTCGCCGTATCCCCGGCCGTATACCCCTGCCGCATCCCCCTGCCGGATCCTGCCGCGTCCCGGCCGGCCTCAGGCCCTCAGTCCTGGTGGCTGCGCCCGAGGAAGAGCGCGAACACCGCCGGCTTCAGCGAGAGCAGTTCGAGCCGCCCGCCGTCCGCCTCCGCGAGGTCGCGGGCGACGGCCAGCCCGATGCCGGTGGAGTTGCGCCCGCTGACCGCGCGCTCGAACACCCGGTTGCCGAGGTCCGGCGGCACGCCGGCGCCCTGGTCCTGGACCTCGACCACCACCGAGGTGCCGGAGGGCCGGATCCGCAGGGTGATCGTCCCGGCGCCGTGCATCAGCGAGTTCTCGATCAGGGTGGCCAGCACCTGGGCGACCGTCCCCGGGGTGCCGACCGCGGTGACCCCGTGCAGCCCCTCCAGGGAGAGCACCCGGCCCTGCTCCCGCAGCGTCGGGCCCCACTCCTCCACCTGCTGCTTGATCACCTCGTCCAGGTCGAAGGCGACGGCGGTGGGGCTGCGCGGGTCGCGCTGGGTGGTGAGCAGCCGCTGGACCACGTCGGTGAGCCGCTCGACCTGCTGGAGGGCGATGGTCGCCTCCTCCTTGACCGTCTCCGGCTCCTCGGCGAGGGCGGTGATCTCCTCCAGCCGCATGGAGAGCGCGGTGAGCGGGGTGCGCAGCTGGTGCGAGGCGTCGGCGGCGAGCCGGCGCTCGGCGGTGAGCATCCGGGCGATCCGCTCGGCACTGGTGTCCAGCACCTCGGCGACCCGGTCGAGCTCGGGCACCCCGTAGCGGCGGTCGCGCGGGCGCGGGTCGCCGGAGCCGAGCCGCTCGGCGGTCTCGGCGAGGTCGGTGAGCGGCCGGGCGAGCCGCTTGGCCTGCCAGACGGCGAGCGCCACCGCGGCCTGGACGGCCAGCAGGGCGACCACGCCGAGCAGCAGCAGGTTGTTGGCGATCTCGTGGTCGACGTCCTCGCGGGACTGCTCGACGGTGACGGTCTCGCCGCTGTTGCCGCGCTCGACGGCCTTCAGCAGGTGGTTCCCGGCCGGGCGCTCGCCGGCGGAGACCACCGGCTGGCCGGGCACCTGCACCTCGACGTAGCTGCCCTCGGTGACCTGGCTCTCGAAGGCCCGCCCGGTGACCGGCTCGCCCGCGGCGAGCCGGCTCTCGACCAGGGCGAGCACCCGGACGGCGGCGGCGTCCACCCGGTCCTGGGCCGAGTTGACGATGGTCCGCTTCTCGACCAGGGCGAGCGGCACGCAGAACACCACGACGACCACCAGGACGACGCCCAGCAGCGAGTTGATCATCCTGCGCTTCACGCTGCCGCTCCCCGGGGTGTTCCGCCGCCGCGGGCCGAGGGCCCGGTCTCCGTCAGGGTCAATTCTTCTCGAACCGGAACCCCACGCCGCGCACGGTGGCGATGTAGCGCGGGTTGGCCGCGTCGTCGCCGAGCTTCTTGCGGAGCCAGGAGATGTGCATGTCCAGGGTCTTGGTGGAGGTCCACCACGTGGTGTCCCAGACCTGCCGCATGATCTCCTCGCGGGTGACCACCCGGCCGGCGTCCCGGACCAGGACGCGCAGCAGCTCGAACTCCTTGGCGGACAGGGTGAGCTCCTCGTCGCCGAGCCAGGCGCGGTGGGACTCGATGTCGATCTTCACCCCGTGCGCGCCGGTGGTGAGCTGGTCGACGTTGCCGCGCCGGAGCAGGGCCCGGACGCGGGCGAGCAGTTCGGCCAGGCGGAAGGGCTTGGTGACGTAGTCGTCGGCACCGGCGTCCAGGCCGACCACGGTGTCCACCTCGTCCGCGCGGGCGGTGAGCACCAGGACGGGGCAGCTCTTGCCGTCGGCACGCAGGCGGCGGCAGACCTCCAGGCCGTCCATCTCGGGCAGGCCGAGGTCCAGGACGACGAGGTCGACCTCCTCGGTGAGGCCGGCGGCGAGTGCGGTCGGACCGTCCTCGCGGACGAGCACCTCATAGCCCTCGCGTCGCAGGGCCCGGGCGAGCGGTTCGGAGATCGCCGGATCGTCCTCGGCGAGCAGCACACAGGTCATGTGGTGATGGTAGTCCGCCGGGGTATCCCCGTACGCCCTGTGAGGTAGTTCACAGAGCGTGATCGTTATACAAGGTCGCAATCGGGCTCAACAGGGCGCAACAGACCGGCCCTTCGGTGAAGAATCGCCTGTTGGATCTTGAAACCGAAGGAAGACACGCCCATCTACCATCGATAGATCGGGCAGATTTGTCGCCAACTTTGCCATTCACATACCTGATTCAAGACTTTTGTCATCTGATAGAGCCAAATGTCGCCACGTAGAGTGGTTTGGTCCACGTCCGCCGCCCACCCCCCTACGCGGACGCTGTCAGGCAAGGAACCACTACTCATGGCGTCTAAGACCCTGGACACCGACGCGACGTCGGCATCTCCCAGCGGCAAGACCTTCCTCGGGCATCCCCGAGGTCTCGCCACGCTGTTCATGACCGAGATGTGGGAGCGCTTCTCCTACTACGGCATGCGCGCCCTGCTCATCTACTACCTGGTCTCCGGTGGCGCCGACGCCGCCGTCGGCAGCCAGGGCGGCGGCCTCGCCATGAAGGCGACGACGGCGACGGCGATCTACTCCGTCTACGTCTCGATGGTCTACCTCATGGCCTACCCGGGCGGCTGGTTCGGCGACCGGGTCTGGGGCGCCCGCAAGACCGTCGCCATCGCCGGGTTCGTGATCATGTCCGGCCACATCGCGCTGGCCGTCCCGGGCCAGGCGGCGTTCTTCCTCGGCCTGCTCCTGGTCGCGCTCGGTTCCGGGCTGCTGAAGGCCAACATCTCCACGATGGTCGGCCAGCTCTACAACGGCCCCGAGGACCCGCGCCGCGACGGTGGCTTCACCGTCTTCTACATGAGCATCAACCTCGGTGCCTTCGTCGCCCCGTTCGTCATCGGGACGATCGGCAAGGAGTACAACTGGCACCTGGGCTTCGGTCTGGCCGCGATCGGCATGGCCCTCGGTCTGACCCAGTTCCTGCTCGGCAGCCGCCACCTGAACCCGGTGAGCAGCGAGGTCCCCAACCCGCTGCTGCCCGAGGAGCGCAAGCGCCTGCTGAAGAAGGCCGGCCTGACGGTGCTCGGCGTCGCCGCCTTCTACGGCGTCGTGGCCGGCCTGGGCGTCTACACGCTGAACTGGGCCCTCGTCCCGCTGACCATCGCCGGTCTGCTGATCCCGATCACCGTGCTGGCCCGGATCAAGCGCGACAAGGACCTGACCTCCGACGAACAGTCCAAGATGTCCGCGTACATCTGGTTCTTCGCCGCGGCCGCGATCTTCTGGATGATCTACGACCAGGGCGGGTCGACGCTCTCCCTGTTCGCGGACAAGAAGACCGCCGACAACCTGTTCGGCTTCGGCTTCTCGGCCACCTGGTACCAGTCGCTGAACCCGCTGTTCGTGATGGCGTTCGCGCCGGTCTTCGCCTGGCTGTGGCTCTGGCTGTCCCGCCGGGACAAGGAGCCGAACACCATCGTGAAGTTCTCGATCGGCCTGCTCCTGGTCGGTGTCTCGTTCTTCGTCTTCATCATCCCGATGACCATGGCGGACAACGGCACCCTGGTCTCCCCGCTCTGGCTCGTCTCGATCTACCTGATCCAGACCATCGGTGAGCTCTGCCTCTCCCCGGTCGGCCTCTCGGTCACCACCAAGATGGCGCCGCGCAAGTACGCCTCCCAGATGATGGGCGTCTGGTTCCTCGCCGTCACCGCCGGTGACTGCACCACCAGCCTGCTCTCGCTGGCCGGCGTCAGCCTCAACGGCACCGGGATCATCGCGATGCAGGCGTCGCTCGCGGCCCTCGCCGGGTTCGCCATCTTCACCTACCGCAAGAAGGTCCAGGCCCTCATGGGCGACGTGCACTGACGCCCGTCCCCGCCCGCTCCGGGGCCGCCGTGGATTCCAGGATCCGCGGCGGCCCCGAGTGCTTTTCCCGCTCGACAGGAGCCCGTCGGCCGTGCCTATGGTGCCCGGCATGACGACCCCCTCCTTACCCCGCCAGCTGGCCCGCACCCGGCGCTTCACCCTGGGCGTCCCCACCCGGCCCGAGCCCTCGGCGGACGGCGCCACCGTGCTCTTCCTGCGCGGCCGCTCCGGCACCGACCCGCTCGCCTGCCTCTGGGCCCTGGACACCGCCACCGGCGAGGAGCGGCTGCTCGCCGACCCGGCCGCGCTGGGCGCCGACGAGGGCATCGCCGCCTACAGCACCGACGCCGCCGGCACGCTCGCCGCCTTCGCCCTGGACGGCGCCCTGTGGCTGGCCGACACCGCCGCCGGCACCGTCCGCGCCGTCCCCGTCCCCGGCCCGCCGCAGGACCCCAGGCTCGACCCGACCGGGCGCCGGATCGCCTACGTCCGCGGCGGCGCCCTGCGGGTGGTCGGCGTCGACGGCACCGACGACCGCCCGCTCGCCGAACCCGAGGCCGAGGACGTCTCCTACGGGCTCGCCGAGTACGTCGCCGCCGAGGAGATGCACCGCGACCGCGGCCACTGGTGGTCCCCCGACGGCACCGCGCTGCTGGTCACCCGGGTCGACGACCGCCCGCTCGCCCGCCTCTACCTGGCCGACCCCGCCGACCCGCACCGCCCGCCGCGCGCCGTCCGCTACCCGCTCGCCGGCACCGCCAACGCCGAGGTCACGCTGCGGCTGCTCGGCCTCGACGGCAGCGACACCGAGGTCCGCTGGGACCGCACCGCCTTCGAGTACCTGACCGCCGCCGGCTGGGACGGCCACGGCCCGTACGCCGCCGTGCAGAGCCGCGACCAGCGCACCGTCCTTGTGGTGGCCGTCGAGCCGGACGGCACCACCCGGCCGCTCGCCGAGCGCCGGGACGCCCACTGGGTCGAGCTGCTGCCCGGCCTGCCCGCCCGCACCGCGGGCGGCGCCCTGGTGGACACCGCCGACCTCGGCGACACCCGGCACCTGACCGTCGACGGCGAACCGGTCACCCCGCCCGGGCTCCAGCTGCGCGCGGTGCTCGGCACGGAGGGCGAGCAGGTGCTGTTCACCGCCTCCGAGGAGCCCACCGAGACCCACCTCTGGACGTACGGACCGGACGGCGGCATCCGTCGGCTGAGCGACGGCCCTGGGCTGCACACCGGCGTGCGGCGCGGCGGCACGCTGGTGCTCACCACCCGCACCCCCGGGCACCCCGGCGGCCGCTCCACCGTCCTGCGCGAGGGCCGCCCGGCGCTCCCGCTCACCTCGTACGCCGAGCCGCCCGTCGTCACTGCCGCGCCCGAGCTGCTCAGGCTCGGCCCACACGCCCTGCGCGCCGCACTCTTCCTCCCCGCCGGCCACCGCCCCGGGGACGGCCCGCTGCCCGTCCTGCTCGACCCGTACGGCGGGCCCGCGACGCAGAAGGCCACCACCGGCGGCCTCTGGTGGGACCAGGTCTCCCAGTGGTTCGCCGACCAGGGCTTCGCGGTGCTCGTGGTGGACGGCCGGGGCACCCCCGGCCGCGGGCCGCGCTGGGAGAAGGCCGTGTACGGCGACAAGGCGACGCTCCCGCTGGCGGACCAGGTCGAGGGCCTGCGGGCGGCCGCCCGGCTGCGGCCCGGACTGCTCGACCTCGACCGGGTCGGCATCCGCGGCTGGTCCTACGGCGGCTACCTCGCCGCCCTCGCGGTGCTGCGCCGCCCGGACGTCTTCCACGCCGCCTCCGCCGGAGCCGCCCCCACCGACTGGCGGTTCTACGACACCCACTGGCAGGAGCGCTTCCTCGGCCACCCCGACGAGCATCCCGAGCACTACGACAGCGGCTCGCTGATCGCCGAGGCGCCGAAGCTGAGCCGCCCGCTGCTGCTGATCCAGGGCCTCGCCGACGACAACGTCTACCCCGCCCACACCCTGCGGCTCTCCGCCGCCCTCCTCGCCGCCGGCCGCCCGCACGAGCTCCTCCCCCTGCGCGCCACCGGCCACCGGCCCACGGACGAGGCAGTGGTGGAAAACCTGCTGCACCACGAACTGGAGTTCCTACGGCGCTCGTTGGGCCTGGAGTGATCAGCGCCGCGCCACCGAACGCCTGCCCAGCGAACGGGCCGGTGCCCATGATCAGGGAGGCGTGTGATGCCGTCGAGCGTGCCCAGCTTCGCTGAGCTGCTTGAGCAGTGCCGGCGGTCCGCCGTCCATCTGGAGCTGCGAGACTCGTACGCTCCGACGGATCGGTTCGAGGCCTGGCAGCGCGGTGAGCGGATCAACTGGGAGGACCAGGCGTCCTGGTGGCATCCCTATGACCAGTTGATCACGGACGCCGTGGCGCGGGGCGTGGTCATTCGCCGAGCCCGGGTGGTCTCCGAGCCCGTGTCCGAGTACATCCGGTGGGAGCACTACGTCACCCACGCCAACGTCACGGCCGGCGAGCAGGTCCGCTGGCTGCCACGGCGGCAGGCCACGAGCATCCCCCTGCCCGGGAACGACTTCTGGCTGTTCGACGGTGCGCTGCTTCGAGTGCACCACTTCTCCGGGGACGGCGCCGTGGTCGAAGATGAGATCACAACAGACCCGGACACCGTAAAGCTGTGCACCACCGCGTTCGAAGCAGTCTGGGAGCGGGCGCTCCCGCACCATCTGTACGAGATCTGACGAAGGCCGGCTCCATGCCCGCGAGGCCCTCGCCCTGGGTGGGCGAGGGCCTTCGCGTGTTTCAGTACTGCTCGTCGCGCGCCTCGGGGCGGGGCATCCTGAGGGTCGCGAGGACGCCGAGGGCGAGGAGGCCTGCGCCGACGAAGAACCTCACGGCTGCCCTCCCTCGTCGTCATCGTCCAGTTCGCGGAGCAGGCGGAGGAGGTTGAGCAAAGTGCTCACCGGAGCGTTCCCGAAGTCGATCAGGATGCGCCCGTCGATGGTGGTCTCGCCCGGCAAGGCGGACCCCCAGAGGAGCCCATGCGGCAGGCCGCGCCTGTGCAACTCGCCCAGAAGGGCCATGAGGTGGGGTTTGGTGTAGTCGCGCATCCGGGGGTCCTCCGGCAGGACGGGGTAGCCGGTCACGCGCGGCAGTCCAGCTCGTACCAGATGGATTTGCCGCGCTTCTGCGGGTCGACGCCCCAGCGGTGGGTGAGGCCCTCCACGAGTTGGAGGCCCCGGCCGGACTCGGCGGAGTCGGCGGGGGTTCGCCGCCGGGGGAGGGCGTCGCTCTCGTCGGAGACGGTGACCCGGAGGGTGCGGCCGAGGACGGAGAACCAGACGACGGGCGCGGGGGTGTCGCCGTGCCGCCAGGCGTTGACGACGAGCTCCATCAGGGCGAGTTCGGCGTTGAAGATGCTGTCGGCGTCCCAGCCGCCGCTACGGGTCATCGCGTCCCGCAGGGCCTGGCGGGAGAGGGTGAGCGAGGGGGTGTTACGGGTGCACACGGGAACCTCCGTGAGGCTGTGGCGCGGGGAGGGGGATGACGGTCGTCGCCGTGAGCCAGGCCGGGGCGGCGGTTGCTCTTCGGCGTGCGGGCAGCAGGCGCCTACTGCCTTGGATGCAGGCATCGCTGACGATCCGTCGGATCGAGCTGTGAACGACGATAGCGCATCAGAGCTTAAGGTTAATCTCGATGCGCGGAGGTTCCCTCGATCGAGTAGTCCCCCAGATGGCCACCCCTGCTCGCGGCACGGCAGACTGGCGCCGGCACCAGCAGAGAGGACGCCATGGCCAACCGTCAGAACCCAACCCTTCGCCAGCGTCGACTCGGCGCCGAGCTGCGGAGGATGCGAGAGCAGGCCGGCTTCGCAGGCAGCCACCTCGCCCGCTTGCTCGGTGTGACTCCAGCTCTGGTGACGCAGATGGAGAACGGGAAGTCCGCAGTCAGCGTGGAGCGCCTGCACGAGATCGCGGAGGCTTGCATGTGTGCCAACGCGCCCTTGGTCGACGCGCTCGCAGGGATGGCTGGGGAGCGAGATCGGGCCTGGTGGGATGAGTATCGCAACGCCCTCACGGCCGCCCCCATTGATGTGGCGGAAATGGAGGGACATGCGAAGAGGCTCAAGAGTTTCAACATCGGCTTCATCCCGGGGCTGCTTCAGACGATCCCCTATGCCGCCGCCGTGTTCGCGACAGGTTTCATTCCTCTCCCCGGTCGCGAGGTCGATCGCAGGGTGGGGTTCCGCCTGCGGAGGCAGCAAACTATTCGATCCGGTGAAACGCCGTACGTTGCGCTGGTCCACGAGGCAGCGCTGCGAATTCAGTACGGCGGCCCCGCAGTACTCAGGGGACAGCTTGGTTCCCTCATCGAAGACTCCGAGCTTCCGGGAGTCTCGCTGCGAGTCGTACCGTTCGATACGGCCGACTTCCCCGGCCCCAGTGAGAACCTGGTCTACGCGGCGGGGCCAGTGCCGGAGCTGGATACGGTCCAGGCCGACTCGTCCCACGGCTCCCACGTCTTCGACTCACCCGCCCAGCTGGCGGGCTACCGCGCAATCTTTGAGCGCATCGAAGCCGTCGCGCTCCCGGAGAGCGAGTCGCGAGATTACATTCGCTCGATCATGAAGGAACTGAACGACAGGTATGAATAGCTCCGAGTGGCAGAAATCCAGCTTCAGCGAAGCGTCCAGCAACTGCGTCGAGGTGCGCGCACGTGAAGGGCTGGTCGAACTCCGGGAGTCCGACGACGCACACGTCATCGTCTGCACCACATCCCTCAAGTTCGCCATGTTCCTCCAGGGTGCCAAGGCCGGCGAGTTCGACCACCTCACCACCAACCCCTGAGCGAATCGTTCCGGCGGCCTCTTGCTCCCCCGCAAGAGGCCGCCGGTGGCTAGCCTGGGCCTCATGACCAGCCCTGCATGGCAGAAGTCCAGTTACTCCGGCTCCAGCAACGCATGCGTTGAGGTCCGGGCTGCCGACGGGGTAGTTGAGCTCCGGGAGTCCGATGAGGGAGACGTCATCGTCCGCACCACGTCCCTCAAGTTCGCCACGTTCCTCCAGGGCGCCAAGGCCGGCGAGTTCGACCACCTCACCGCCACCCCCTGAGCAGCACGTCGCCCCGTCGAGCCGGTGCTCGACGGGGCGACGCGAACCCACCGTTCAGACCTCCCGAACGCCCGGCCGGTAGGCCAGGTGGACGTGCGACGGCGCGTCCAGCGCGGCTGTTCTCGTAGTCGAAGTGATGGTCGCTTGCAGCACCTGAACGCGCAGGAAATCGGCCCACCCGACCTCCTGCGCGAGGCGAACGGTTCGGTCCGGTTGTGGGCGGGCCCACCCCAGCGGACCTGCCGGTCGTGCTTGCCGGCCGACTCGAAGAGTCAGGGCACGAGACTGCTGAGCACGAAGGATCAGGCACGACTTGCCGTGGTCGTCCATTCATCGGGGTCAGGCCCCGAGTAGGCAGACGAGCGGAAGGTGCGACGGAAAGCCTTGGGGCCGTGCCGCTGATCGAGCCAGCTCGAAAGGCCGAACAGATTGCCGCTGATCACCGCCGCGATGATCAGCGCATGCAGCGTGTCCGCCTCCGGGCCGCCCATGTCGGCGAGGAAGCGCTGGTAGCGAGCGCCGACGCCGTGCTCATATCCGGCCATGGCCAGGTGGAAGCGGGTGGCAACACCAGGCTCTGCATGGTCGAAATCGCTCGGCTCCAGCCGTCCCGTGGTGTCGCGGAACGCCAGGCGATCGGCTGCCGCGATGCGTTCGGCCAGGCCGAGACGGTCGGCCACCGCAGCGGAGATCATCCGGGCCTCCCGATCCGTGGCCCCCTCCATCACGATGCCGAGATTCCGCGTCGACGAAGCATCGCTCCTGTCCTGGGACGAGTACGTCCGGCCGTGCTGGTCGCGGCGGTTGATGCCGTAACGGCTCCGGATCACTTGCTCGCCTTGGAGCCGGTACTCCCGGAACGACCCCCAGTGCAGGCAGTCGTGCGCGTAGCTACGGAGGAGGTCGAGCGCCACCAGTTCCGGTGACGCCGGTCGGGGATCGTTCAGCCGCCCGTACCTCGTGACCACGGACGCCAGTTGCACATGCCGGTACCCCTGGTTCGGATGGTGGAAGCCGCCGAACGCGTCGGGCCGGGTCGAGCGCACCCCTACCCACACCCGGTCAGTCGGCAGCAGTCGACTCAGCCCCAATTCCCCGTAGCGGTCGGCCAGAAGGGCAGCACCCTGCCGAAAGACTTCGCGGGCCGGCTCGTCGGACGATGTGTCGACCACCCAGTGCAACAGTGAGAACGTGATGTGCGGATGGGCCCGGTCGAGCGCTGCCGTCGCCCGTCGCGCGGCCAGCAGGTGAGCCAACTCGGCCCGCTCGGCGGGGTCTCCGGACAGGTGCTCGTTCGGCGCCAGGCAGGAGGGGGTGAGTGATCGACCAAGGGTCAGTACGGCCGACGACTGATCAGTCGCCGATGTGATTCCTGCACTCCCCCGGGGAGTTCGTCCGGCGAGAACCATCGAGCCTCCAGGATCTCGAACGAAGCCGCCCTGACCTGCCCAGTGACGTACAGGGCCTCGTAGGCGACTTCGACACGCAGTTTGTAGCCGCTCTTCAGGTGCGCCAGCTCGCACACCTTCACTGTGAGTCCGGTTTCCTCCCGGACCTCACGCACGATCGTGTCCTCGAAGCTCTCGCCCTTGTCGGCGTAGCCGGTCGGCAGACCCCACTGCCGGCCCTCCGGCCACATCCGGTGCTTCAGCAGCAGCACACGGCCGTCCTGGTCGCGGACGATGCCCGTCACCCCGACCATGAACTTCGAGTGCCACAGCCACAGCACGCGCCACTGCATCGGGCCGCGGATGATCCGCCAGAGCTTCGCAGCGATCTTCTTCATGGGTTCGCCCTTTCGTTGACGGGGTCCCGCGCGCCGCTCGCGCGGGCCCACGATCCCGCAACCGGCACCGCCGACACCAAATCCGCGATTATCAGACCGATCGGGATGATGTCAGCGGAGACGCTGGTACCGCAGGGGAGAGCAGCCGCAAGGCGAGGAGTCCACAGTAAGGGGACCGAAAGGGGAGGAAGGCGATTATTCCCGTGCGCGACTAAAGACCGCCGAGGAAGAGGGCCGACCATTCAGCCAGCTTCTCTCGGGCTTCCTCACCGAACAGTGCATAACCTTCGTACATGGCGAACGCGTCCCGGTACGCCTTGATGTCCCGCCGGTCCCGGAGCGTGATGATTCCGGTCTCCGTCTCGACCGTGGCAAGGCTGCTGTCGTACACCGTGAAGGTGTTCAGCGGGCTCTCCGGGATGTGCTTCCCGAGTGGAATCACGCCGAGCCAGACGTTCGGGAGCCTGGAAACGGAAACGAGTCGTTCGATCTGCATGACCATGGCCCGAGGCGGCAGGAGCGCCCACCGGGCAGCCTGCTCGGTGAGTACGAAGGTGAAGGTCTTCGACTCGTCGTACAGGACGGTCTGACGCTCCAGTTTCTTCATGGCGGCCCTGCTGGTGTCCCCCGGCACATGGGCGAGGCTCGCCCGCACGTACTCGGGCGAGGCGAGCAGCGTGTTGAGCATCGAGATCAGGAAGTAGCGGATCTCGCTGGAGGACTGGTCGAGCGCCGCGAGCTCGGCTTGCTTCCTCTCCAGGCCCTTCTTCCTCAGAGCGCGGATGTCCTGCCACTCGGTATTCGCCACACGGGCCAGGTCGAACACCTGTCGCGCCAACTCGGCCGGCACTTCGAGGGCCCGCAGGATCAGCTCCACGTCCACCAGGGACGGCACGGTCCTGCCTGTTTCGATCTTGCTGATCTTCGACTGCGTCATGCCGCAACGCCGAGCAAGCCGGTCTCCTGCGAGACCGGCTTGAACCCGTAGTTCCCTCAATGCCTTTGCCAGGTCACTTTTACTGTGCCCCAGCTCTTCCGGGTCTATTGCCACCCGTGCTCTTCCACATAGTCCATGAAGGGCACCGACTCGGCCACAGCGATCCGCCGCCATTCCCGGTACTTCTCGACGTCGTCCTCGACAAGCACGCGGTTGATCTGCGTTCCGTCGGGCTCGTAGTTCATCAGGACCACGGTCGAATCGTCGAAGGCCCAGAAGTCCTGAGCCGGAAGGCCCGGGTTCGGCCTGTCGGTCAGGTCGAGAATGCGGATGTCCTCACCGGCCCTGGCATGCGGTGCGTAGTACATGAACTCGTACCGCAGGTAGTCACTCAGCGGCCGGGTAACGATGTGTACGCGCTGAACCGTACGACCGGCCGCGGTATGAGCCCTGAGCCTGTCGGTCCAGCCGGACGAGTAGGTACCGGGGTCGATCCGGTACCCGTTCAGGAACTCCTCGATCTCTTCCGCCTCCCCCGCGACCTTGTAAGCGGGCAGAGTCTCAAGCCGGAACGCCGACCGCGAGAAACCGTGCAGAAGCCTCTGCCAGTCCTCACCATCCAAGAACACGAATGGCCTCCTTCACGACATGCTCGGGCAGCTCCACGGCGCCTTCGTGTACCGGCACCGCCAGCTCCGCGTACTGGTTCCCCTGGAAGACGAGGGTGCCCCGGTCGGTGCGGTAGACGTTCGGGCAGTCTCCTTCCTTGCAGTCTCCGACGCCGACGCCCGTGAGTCGCTGGTGAGCCATGCCAACCCCCTTCAGCTCGGCCCGGATTGGACCGCCTGGGCGAGACGCTATGGACTGGCCGCGTGTCCTGTCCACACGGTTCGGGCAGTATTCCCGTCCTGGACTAATGATCACGGCCTGCCCGGAAGCGCTGCCGTGTCCCGGCCGAGGAACCCGCGCACCCTGGCGACCGCAGACGGACAGCACGTCGCCCCGCCGAGCCGCTGCTCGACGGGGCGACGCGAACCCACCGCTCAGACCTCGCGGACGCCCGCGCGCCAGACCGCGGCCGTCAGGGGGACACCCGGACGGTAGGCCAGGTGCACATGCGAGGGCGCGTCCAGCAGCAGCAGGTCCGCCCGCGAGCCGACCGCCACCGTCCCGACGTCACTGCGCCGCAGGGCGCGGGCGCCGCCCGCCGTCGCCGCCCAGACCGCCTCGTCCGGGGTCATGCCCATCTCGCGCACCGCCACGGCAATACAGAACGCCATCGAACTGGTGAAGCTGGAACCGGGGTTGCAGTCGGTGGACAGCGCCACCACCGCGCCCGCGTCCAGCAGCCGGCGCCCGCTCGGGTACTCGGCCCGGGTGGAGAACTCCGCCCCCGGCAGCAGCGTCGCGACCGTCGCCGACCCCGCCAGCGCCGCCACGTCCTCGTCCGTCAGGTGGGTGCAGTGGTCCGCCGAGGCGGCCCCCAGCTCCACCGCGAGCTGCACGCCCGGCCCGTACGTGAGCTGGTTGGCGTGCACGCGCGGCGTGAGGCCCTTCTCGATCCCCGCCGTCAGGACGGCCCGCGCCTGGTCCCCGTCGAAGGCGCCCTTCTCGCAGAACACGTCCACCCAACGGGCGTGCGGGGCACAGGCGTCCAGCATCTCGCCGGTCACCAGCTCCACGTACCCCGCCGGGTCCTCGGCGTACTCCGGCGCCACCACGTGCGCGCCCAGGTACGTCGTCTCCGGGGTGTACCCGGCGGCGATCCGCAGCGCCCGGGCCTCGTCCTCGACCGTCAGCCCGTAGCCGGACTTGCACTCGATGGTGGTGGTGCCCTGCCGCACCGCCTCCCGGACGAACCCGGCCAGGTTGGCCTCCAGTTCGGCATCCGAAGCGGCCCGCGTGGCCGCCACCGTGGTCCGGATGCCGCCCGCCGAGTACGCCTGCCCGGACATCCGGGCGTTGAACTCGGCGGTGCGGTCGCCCGCGAACACCAGGTGGGCGTGCGAGTCGACGAAGCCGGGCAGCAGCGCCCGGCCCCCGGCGTCGAAGCGCTCGTCCGCCGCCGGGGCCTGCGCGGCCGGGCCGACCCAGGCGACGGTGCCGCCGTCGACCACCACCGCCGCGTCGGTGAGCAGGCCGAGCGGCCCGGCGCCCTGCCCTGGGTCGTTGGTGACCAGGCTGCCGATGCCCGTGATCAGGGTGGTCGTGGTGCTCAAGACAACGCCTTCCGAAGGGGGTTGAACGGGGGTCAGTAGTCCAGCGCGCCGATCGCGGAGCGCAGCGCACCCGGCACGTCGGCCACCAGCAGGTGCACGCCGTCCCGGACGACGTGCCGGCCGCCGACCACCAGGTGCCGCACGTCCGCCGCCGAGGCCGCGAAGACGGCGATCTCGGCGCCCAGCCGGGGCGGCGGGCCCGCCGTACGGACGGTGTCCAGCGCGATCACCGTGAAGTCGGCGAGCGCCCCGGCCTCGATCCGTCCGGCCTCCGGCCAGCCGAGCGAGGCGTGCCCGTCCTCGGTGCCGGCCCGCAGCAGCGCGTTCGCCGTCCAGTGGCCGCGCGTCCGCGTCCGCAGCCGCTCGTCCAGCTCCAGCGCGCGGGCCTCCTCGAACGGGTCGATCACCGCGTGGCTGTCGCTGCCCAGGGTGATCGGGGAGCCCGCCGAGGCGAGGCGGCGGGCCGGGCCGATGCCGTCCGCGAGGTCCCGCTCGGTGGTGGGGCACATGCAGACCGTGGTGGAGGAGTCGGTGAGGAGCCTGACGTCCTCGTCGGTCAGGTGGGTGGCGTGCACGGCCGAGGTGCGCGGGCCGAGCACGCCGTGGTCGGCGAGCAGCCGGGTCGGGGTGACGCCGTGCGCGGCCAGGCAGGCGTCGTTCTCGGCGGTCTGCTCGGACAGGTGGACGTGCAGCGGCGCCCCGCGCAGCGCCGACCAGTGCGCGACGGTGTCCAGCTGCTCGGCCGGGACGGCCCGCACCGAGTGGACGGCGGCGCCGATCCGGGCGTGCTCGCGCGGCTTGAGCACGTCCGCCCGGGCGGCCCAGGCCTCGGCGTCGCCGTCGCTGAACCGCAGCTGCGGGTGGGTCGGCTCGGCCCCGAAACCGGAGGACAGGTAGCAGGTGTCCAGCAGGGTGATCCGGATGCCGGCCCGGGCGGCGGCCTCGATCAGCGCCTCGCCCATCGCGTTCGGGTCGGTGTACCGGGCGCCGCCGGGCGCGTGGTGCAGGTAGTGGAACTCGCCGACGGCGGTGACGCCGGCCAGCGCCATCTCGGCGTAGACGGCGGTGGCGAGCGCCAGGTAGCGGTCCGGGTCCAGCGCGCCGGCGAACCGGTACATGGTGTCGCGCCAGGTCCAGAAGGTGCCGGAGCCGACCTGGACGTGCCCGCGCAGCGCCCGGTGGAAGGCGTGCGAGTGGGCGTTCGCCTGGCCGGGCAGCAGCAGCCCGTCGAGCCGGACGGCGCCGGGCGGGCAGGGGCCGCTGTCCGGGACGACGGCGGCGATCGTCCCGCCGGGGCCGGTGGTGATCAGCACGTCCCGCTCGACCACCGGCCCGTTGTCGTGCGGCAGCCAGGCGTACTGGGCCCAGTACGCCACGGGGCTCGACGGGGTCAATGACACGCCAGGTCCTCCAGTACGTCGGCGAGGGCGGCGACCCCGGCCAGGCAGTCGGCCTGCTCGGCGTGCTCGGCCGGGGAGTGGGAGACGCCGGTGGGGTTGCGCACGAACAGCATGGCGGTCGGGATCGCCGAAGCCAGGATGCCGGCGTCGTGTCCCGCGCCGGTGGGCAGCACCGGGGCGTCCAGCAGCTTGGCCAGCCGGTCGCGCAGCGGCCCGTCGAAGTCCACCACCGGGGTGTAGGACTCGCGGGTCAGCTCGACCCGGACGCCGTCGCGCTCGCCGCGCTCGGCGGCGGCCCGCTCGATCGCCTCGACCAGCTCGGTGAGGGTGCGCTCGTCGGCCGCCCGGGAGTCCAGCCAGCCGCGCACCAGCGAGGCGATCGCGTTGGTGCCGTTGGGCTCGACCGCGACCTTGCCGAAGGTGGCCCGCGCGCCCGCCTGCTTCGCCTTCTTGCGGGCCGCCAGCACGGTGTTGGCGTAGGTCAGCATCGGGTCGCGGCGGTCCTCGATCCGGGTGGTGCCGGCGTGGTTGGCCTCGCCGTGGAAGTCGAACCGCCAGCGGCCGTGCGGCCAGATCGCCCCGGCCACACCGACCGGCTGCCCCTCGGCGAGGCAGCGGCCCTGCTCGACGTGCAGCTCGACGAAGGCGCCGATCCGGGCCAGCCGGTCCTCGTCCGCGCCGATCGCGGTGGGGTCGTAGCCGGCCTTCTCCATCGCGTCGGGCAGCCGGACGCCGTCGGCGTCGCGCAGCCCGTACGCCTGCTCCGGGGAGAGCACCCCGGCGGTCAGCCGGGAGCCGATGCAGGCCACGCCGAACCGGGCGCCCTCCTCGTCGCCGAAGTTGACGATCGCCAGGGGCCGGGTGAACTCCGCGCCGCGGGAGCGCAGTTCGTCCAGCGCGGCGAAGGAGGAGACCACGCCGAGCGGGCCGTCGAAGGCGCCGCCGTCCGGGACGGAGTCCAGGTGCGAGCCGGTGACGACCGCGCCGCCGGCGGTCGGATCGCCCAGCCAGGCCCACTGGTTGCCGTTGCGGTCCAGCTCGTACGCCAGGCCGCGGCCGCGGGCCTGCTGCTCGAACCAGGCGCGGCACTCGGCGTCGGCGGAGTTCCAGGCGAAGCGGCGGTAGCCGCCGGAGGCGGCGGAGCGGCCCACGGGGAGCAGCTCCGCCCACATCTCTTCGAACGACGGAAGCGTCACAGCTCGCCCATCGGGACGCGGACACCGCGCTCGGCGGCGACCTCGGTGGCCCGGTCGTAGCCGGCGTCCACGTGCCGGATGACGCCCATGCCCGGGTCGTTGGTGAGCACCCGGCGGATCTTCTCCCCGGCCAGCGCGGTGCCGTCGGCGACGGTGACCTGGCCGGCGTGGATCGAGCGGCCGATGCCGACGCCGCCGCCGTGGTGGATGGAGACCCAGGAGGCGCCGGAGGCGACGTTGACCATGGCGTTGAGCAGCGGCCAGTCGGCGATCGCGTCGGAGCCGTCCAGCATCGCCTCGGTCTCCCGGTACGGGGAGGCCACCGAGCCGCAGTCCAGGTGGTCGCGGCCGATCACGATCGGGGCGGACAGCTCACCGGAGGCGACCATGTCGTTGAAGCGCTCGCCGGCCTTGTCGCGCTCGCCGTAGCCGAGCCAGCAGATGCGCGCCGGCAGGCCCTGGAAGTGCACCTTCTCCTGGGCCAGCTTGATCCAGCGGGCCAGCGACTCGTTCTCCGGGAAGAGGTCGAGGACGGCCTTGTCGGTCTTGTGGATGTCCTGCGGGTCCCCGGACAGCGCCGCCCAGCGGAACGGGCCCTTGCCCTCGCAGAACAGCGGGCGGATGTACGCCGGGACGAAGCCGGGGAAGGCGAACGCGCGGTCGTACCCGGCCAGTTGGGCCTCGCCGCGGATCGAGTTGCCGTAGTCGAAGACCTCGGCGCCGCGGTCCAGGAAGCCGACCATCGCCTCGACGTGCGCGGCCATCGACTCGCGGGCGCGCTGGGTGAACTCGGCGGGCTTGGCGGCGGCGTAGTCCGCCATGTCCTCGAAGGCGACGCCGACCGGCAGGTAGGCCAGCGGGTCGTGGGCGCTGGTCTGGTCGGTGACGATGTCGATCGGCGCGTCCATCGCGAGCAGCTGCGGGACCAGCTCGGCGGCGTTGCCCAGCACGCCGATGGAGAGCGGCTGCTTCTTGTCGCGGGCGGCGGTGGCCAGCTCCAGCGCGTGGGAGAGGTCCTTGGCCTCGACGTCCAGGTAGCGGTGCTCGATCCGGCGGGCGATCCGGGACGGGTCGCAGTCGATACAGATCGCCACGCCGCCGTTCATGGTGACGGCCAGCGGCTGGGCGCCGCCCATCCCGCCGAGGCCGGCGGTGAGGGTGATGGTGCCCTCCAGCGAGCCGTTGTAGCGCTTGCCGGCGACGGCCGCGAAGGTCTCGTAGGTGCCCTGGAGGATGCCCTGGGTGCCGATGTAGATCCACGAGCCGGCGGTCATCTGCCCGTACATGGTGAGCCCGAGGCTCTCCAGCCGGCGGAACTCCTCCCAGTTGGCCCAGTCGCCGACCAGGTTGGAGTTGGCGATCAGCACCCGCGGCGCCCACTCGTGGGTCTGCATCACGCCGACCGGCCGCCCGGACTGGACCAGCATGGTCTCGTCCTGCTTCAGCCCCTCCAGCGTCCGCACCATGGCGTCGAAGGACCGCCAGTCCCGCGCCGCCTTGCCCGTCCCGCCGTACACCACCAGCTTCGACGGGTGCTCGGCCACCTCCGGGTCGAGGTTGTTCATCAGCATCCGCAGGGCGGCCTCCTGCTGCCACCCCTGCGCCGTCAGCCCCGTCCCCCGCGCCGCGCGCACCTCTCGCGGCCCGCTCGCCTGCTGCTGCACCATAGTCACGGCCTCCCTGCGGATGGATTCATTCAAGCTATGTTCGATTGAATATAACTAAACAGTCGGCTTTCGACCAGACCCCGGAACCATCCGATCAGCCCCGGCACCGGCCCACTTGGCGCGCTAGCCTGAACCCGGCGGACACCAGCCACTCGGCCCAGCTCCAGAGAACGGAGGACACGATGACGGCCATCACCGTGCGGCCCGGCAGACTCCGGGATGTGGCGGAGGAGATCGAGCAGCGCACAGGACTTCGCGTCCAGATCATCGGAGGAACCCTGGTGATGTCCCCGACGCCTCGCGGCAAGCACGCGGGAACCGTGCAGGTTCTACGGGACCAGCTCATCCCCAAGCTGCCCAAGGACCTGCGCGTCTACGAGAACTCGTCGATCTGCATGCCGGACAACGAGGACGACTACGCCACTCCCGACCTGGTCGTTTTCCCGAAGGACTGGGGCGACGACGACGAATGGCTGGCGGACCCGGGTGACGTCGCCTTCGCCCTGGAGGTGATCTCCACCTCCGAGCGGATCAGCGGCATCGCCGCCAAGACCGAGTGGTACGCCATCGCGGGTGTGGCCGTCCTGGTCGCCGCCGACCCTCGCGACGGCACCTGGACGCTCTACACGCATCCACGCGACGGCGAGTACCAGGGCGTGCTTCACGGCAAGTACGGCGAGCCCATTCCACTCACCGACCCGTTGCCCGCAGAACTGCAGACCGACGAGCTTCCGATCTACACCCCTCGTCGCTGACCTCTTCAGGCCGCCGCGCCGCCGTCCCAGTCGATGCCGATCTCGGCGAGCCAGCGGCGGTCGTCGGCGTCGGGGGTGGGCGGGGAGGGCGGGCGGGGGATGTTCTGGACGGGGCCGAGGCCGTACTTCTCGGCGGCCGCGGCGGCGCGGGCGTCGGGTTCGATGACGCCGACGTGGACGGCGGACTCGTCGCCCGGGTCGAGGACGGTCAGTTCGGGTTCGGGCAGGCGCCGCAGGGTGACGCGGCGTCCGCAGGTGGGGCAGGACCATTCGTCGGCACCCGAGGAGAGGCGGGCGACGAACTTCATCTCGTGGATCACGCGCATGGGCGGCACCCCCTGCAGGGGGGATGCCCGGGTTCGTGGCGGCTACTCCCCCGCCGCCGCGGGCCGCGGTTATTCCAGGAAGAGTCCGCGCGCCGCCGCCGACTGCTCGATCGCCTCCAACCGGGCCTCCGCACCCGGGAGTTCGTCGCACATGGACTGCAGCAGCACCCGGCCGAGCATCATCGGCGCGCACGCGGTGTCGAAGACCAGCCCGGTGCCGACGGCGGCCGGCAGCATCAGGTCGGACAGCTTGGCGACCGGCGCGAAGGCGCTGTCGGCGACGGTGAGCACCGTCAGCCCGCACTCGCGGGCCACCGTCAGCGCGTCCATCAGCTCCCGCGGGTAGCGCGGCAGGGCGAAGCAGAGCAGCGCGCTGGCGCCGGCCGCCCGGGCCTGCTCCAGCCGGTCGGCGAGCATGCTGCCGCCCTCGTCCAGCAGCCGGATGTCCGGGTGCACCTTGGACGCGAAGTAGGCGAAGCCGCGCGCCTGCGCCGAGGCGGCCCGCAGGCCGAGCACCGGCAGCGGGCGGGAGGCGGCGAGCAGCCGGGCGGCCCGGATGATCGGCTCCGGGTCGGCGAGGAGTTCGGCGAGGTGGCGCAGGTGGGCGATCTCGGCGAGGACGGCCTGCTGGTGCTCGTTGCGCACCGCGTCGTCCGGGGTCTCCGGCGCGGCCGGTTCGCCGCCGCCGAGTTCGCGCAGCTGTTTGCGCAGCGCCGGGTAGCCGTCGTAGCCGAGCGCGACCGCGAAGCGGGTGACGGACGGCTGGCTGACGCCCGCGAGTTCGGCGACCTCCACGCTGGACAGGAACGGCGCCTCGGTGGCGTGCCGCACCAGCGAGTGGGCGATCCGGCGCTGGGTCGGCGTCAGCCGGTGCCCCTCGAAGAGCTGGAGCAGCCGGGCGGAGGGGCCGACGCTGCCGGCCTCGTCGGTGGCGGTCATCAGCGGTACCTCCGGGTGCGTGCGGTTCGGACGACGACTGTGCAGGAGCGGGCGGCGCCTGGCAAAGACGTCTCGTACGGCGGGACGTCCGGTGGGACGCCCCGCGGGTCGGACGGCCCGGCGGTGGTCCGGGCCGGGTGGGCCGGGGTCGGACAGACCCAGGCCGGGGTCGGACAGACCCGGGCCGGGATCGGACAAACCCGGGCCGGGGCGGGGCAACCCTGATTTCTCCCTGAGCCCGCCCGGATTCCTCCCGCGAACGGATGGACCGGACGCCCCCGCGGCCCCACTCTGGTCCTATGGACACTCGTCAGGACGAACTGCGGCGCGACCTCGACGCCACCCTCCAGGCCCGCAAGGAGCTCGGCAAGGAGTACGAGGACGAACTCGTCGACTCCTTCATGAGGCGGCTCGACGCCCGTCTGGACGCCCGGGTCGAGCGCTCGGTGGCCAAGCGGCTGGACGACGAGCCGCGCTCCGAGCACCGGGGCCACCCCCGCCGTTCGGGCTTCGGCAAGCGCTCCAACACCGGGCTCGCGGTGACCTCGCTGGTCATCGGCGTCCCGCTGACGGCGATCGCGGGCAGTCCGGAGAGCGGCGGCTTCGCCGGCCTGGTGGTCTGCTGGGCGGGCATCGTCGGGGTCAACCTGGCCGCCGCCCTGGGCGAGCTGCGCAACCGCGGGGGCCGCGGGGAGCGCTCGCCGCGGAGCGACGACTGGGACTGAGTCCCCGTCACCCCGCGGCGGCGCCATCGGCCCGGTCGGACGGACGTCAGGCCAGCGGACCGGTGACCCGCTCGACCGCGCGCACCAGCTCGCCGGAGGCGACCAGTTCGGCGGCGGCCTCCAGGTCCGGCGAGAGGAAGCGGTCGCGGCCGGCGCCGCCGACCCCCGCCTCGCGGGCGGCGGCCAGCGCGGCCGCGGTGGCCGGGGCGAGCCCGCCGGCCCCGTCGGCCTGCCGGCGGATCTCCAGCGCGCGGGCGGAGGCGGTGAGTTCGACGGCCAGGATGCGGCCGAGGTTGGCCACCGCCTGGCGCAGCTTGCGCGCGGCCGACCAGCCCATCGACACGTGGTCCTCCTGCATCGCGGAGGACGGGATCGAGTCGACCGAGGCCGGGACGGCGAGCCGCTTGTTCTCGCTGACCAGCGCCGCCTGGGTGTACTGGGCGATCATCAGGCCGGAGTCCACGCCCGGGTCGTCGGCCAGGAAGGCCGGCAGGCCGTGCGAGCGGGCCTTGTCGAGCAGCCGGTCGGTGCGGCGCTCGGAGATCGAGCCGAGGTCGGCGGCGGCGATGGCGAGGAAGTCCAGCACGTACGCGACCGGGGCGCCGTGGAAGTTGCCGTTGGACTCCACCCGGCCGTCCGGCAGCACCACCGGGTTGTCGACCGAGGCGGCCAGCTCGCGCGCGGCGACCAGCTGGGCGTGCGCCAGGGTGTCCCGGCCGGCGCCGGCCACCTGCGGGGCGCAGCGGATCGAGTAGGCGTCCTGGACCCGCGGGGCGTCGTCCTGGTGGTGGCCGGTGAGGCCGGAGTCCTTGAGGACGGCGAGCATGTTGGCGGCGCTCAGCGCCTGGCCCGGGTGCGGGCGGATCGGGGCGTGCAGCTCGGGGGCGAGCACCTTGTCGGTGCCGAGCAGCGCCTCCAGGCTCATCGCGGCGGTGATGTCGGCGGTGGTGAACAGCCGCTGGAGGTCGGCGATGGCCATCACCAGCATGCCGAGCATGCCGTCGGTGCCGTTGATGAGGGCGAGGCCCTCCTTCTCCAGCAGCTCGACGGGCTCGATGCCGGCGGCGGCGAGCAGCTCGGCGGCGGGCTTCTCCACGCCGTCCGGGCCGGTGGCGGTGCCCTCGCCCATCAGGACCAGCGCGCAGTGCGAGAGCGGCGCGAGGTCGCCGGAGCAGCCGAGCGAGCCGAACTCCCGCACCACCGGGGTGATGCCCGCGTTGAGCAGGGCGGCCATGGTCTGCGCGACCAGCGGCCGGACACCGGTACGGCCGGAGGCCAGCGTCTTCATCCGCAGGAACACCAGCGCGCGGACCACCTCGCGCTCGACCGCCGGCCCCATGCCGGCGGCGTGCGAGCGCACCAGCGACCGCTGCAGCTGGGCGCGCAGCTCGGGGCTGATGTGGCGCACGGCGAGCGCGCCGAAGCCGGTCGACACGCCGTAGACGGGGCGCGGCTCGGCCGCGAGGGCGTCGATCCGCGCACGGGCGGCCGCCATCTCGGCCAGCGCGTCGGGACCGATCTCGACCCGGGCGTTCCCCCGGGCGACGGCCAGGACGTCCTCGGCACCGACGTCGGCCTTGCCGACCAGGACCAGCGGAGCGTCGGGGGCCACAGCACTGTGCATATCCATATACACCATCTCATCAGGTGAATGAAGATATGACAACAGGTGCTCGCCATCCGGATTCTCCGCCCTCCGGATCGGCGCCGCACACCGCGGCCCCCTATCGCCCCCCGCCTCACGGCACGGGCGGCGTCACGACACGCGCAGCTCGGCCTCGATCAGGTCCGCGGCCCGGGCGGTGCCGCCCTCGGCCCGGCCGGCGGCGGACAGCTCGGCCAGCCGCTCGGCCACCGCCGGGTCGCCGGTCAGCTCCAGCAGGGCGGCGCGCAGCGCCTCCGCGGTGGCCTGCTCGGTGTCCAGCCGGCGGGCGACGCCGAGGCCGACCAGGGCGTCCGCGTTGGCGAACTGGTCGGCGGCCTGCGGCACCGCGATCATCGGCACGGCGTGGAACAGCCCCTCGCTGGAGCCGCCCATGCCCGCGTGGGTGACGAAGGCGTCCGCCTGGGAGAGCACCGACAGCTGGGGCACCCACCGGTGCACCTCGACGGTGTCCGGCACCTCGCCGAGCTCGGCCAGGTCGGTGTGCTTGCCGACCTGGAGCACGGTGTGCCAGCCCGGCAGGTCGCCGAAGGCCTCCACGCAGGCCCGGTAGAAGGCGGGCTGGTGGGTGAAGGCCGAGCCGAGCGAGACCAGCAGCACCTTCTCGGCGCCTTCCGGCCGCTGCCACTCGCCCTGGTGGGCGCGGTCGCCGAAACAGGGCCCGACGAAGCTGATCCGCTGCTCGTCGACCCGGTCGACGTTGGGCTGGAGGGCGCGCGGGACGAGCGCGACGCACCGCTCGGGGCGGTTCTTGAAGCCCTCCACGTCGCGCTGCACCGCGCCCGCCTCGACCAGCCAGTCGGCGTACCGGCGGTAGTGCTCGGGGCCGCCCGGGCCGTTGCGCATCGGCTCGAACATCGCCGCGAGGTCCTCCTCGAAGCCCTCCCAGCCGACGAAGGCGGGCGACAGCTGCACCACCGGCACGCCCAGCCGCTCGCCGAGCGCCCGCCCGGCGAAGCCGCCGATGTCGTAGAGCACCAGGTCGGGGCGGTCGTCCTCGAAGGCCTCCAGCAGGACGGGCCACATCGACAGCGTGTCGTCCAGGAACACCTCCTGGATCGCCACCAGGTCCGACGGCCAGCCGGCCGGGTCGTCGGTGAGCGGCAGCTTGGTCGGGTACGGGACGAAGCTCGCGCCGGTGGACTCGACGACCTCCCGGAAGGAGGGGTCGTTGACGTAGCTGACCCGGTGGCCCCGGGCGACCAGCTCGGTGATCACCGCGAGGCTGGGATTGACATGCCCATGAGCGGGAATGGAGACCATCAGGATGTGTGCAGGGGGGCGGTTCACGGGCACCTCCAGGGAACGGGGGATGAGACGAGACGATCCGTCTCGCGATGGCATGGGAAGACAATACGTCTCGTCTCGTTGTTTCGCATAGAATTTTTTCCATGGCCTCCAGAACAGCTCCCGACCCCGCCCGACGCAGCGAGCGCGCGCACGCCGCCGTCCTCGCCGCCACCACCGAACTCGTCGCCGAGATCGGCTACGGCAGGCTGACCATCGAGGCGATCGCCGCCCGGGCCGGCGTCGGCAAGCAGACCATCTACCGGTGGTGGCCCTCCAAGGGCGCCGTGGTCTTCGACGCCTTCCTCGCCGCCGGCGAGCACGAGGGCGGCATCGCGCTCCCCGACACCGGCGACCTCGCCGCCGACCTCCGCGCCGTCCTGCGCCCCACCAGCGACGAGCTGGCCGACCCGGACACCGACCGCACCTACCGGGCGATCATGGCGGAGATCCTCAACGACCCGGCGCTGCAGGCCGAGCACCGCACCCGCCTGCTGGACCCCCTGCTGGCCGTCACCCGCGACCGCCTCCGCAGCGCCCGCGAGGCCGGCCAGATCGCCCCCGACACCGACCTCGACCTGGCCGTCGAAATCGTCTACGGCCCGCTCTACTACCGCTGGCAGTACCGGCTCGGCCCGCTCACCCACGAGCACGCCGACCGCCTGGTCGACGCCGCCCTGCGGGCCCTCAACCCGCCGCCCGCCGACGGCGGTTCCGGCGCCTGAACCAGCGGACGGCCACCACCGCGGCCGGTCCCTCAGACCACCGGCGGCGAGGCCGGCCCCGCCAGGGCGACCGAGACCAGGGCGCGCATGGCGGAGGCGGCCTGCCCCAGCGGCAGCGTCGCGTCGTCGGCGAAGAGCTCCACCAGCCAGCCGCCGGCCGGGTTCTGGCCGCCCGCGGCGACCATGCCCCGGTAGCCGGAGACGACGAGCATCGCCTCCTCCGCCGGGTCGTTGCCGGCCGCGCCCGCCCGCAGCGCGAAGGAGCCGCCGCGGACGGCGCGGCGGGTCATCGGGTAGTGCCGGAGGTCGAAGACCGCGTCGGGGGCCTCGATCTGGGCCCGCTGGGTCTCCGCGCGGACGCTGCTGGGGCCGCTGGTCATCCGGTAGACGGCGTGCTGGGCGGTGCGCATGAGGTGGGAGCCGGGCGGGACGTACGAGACCCACCAGCCGACGGCGTCCAGCAGCCGGGCGGAGGCCTCGGCGACGACGACCAGCTTGCCGAGGGTGTCCGCGGGGTGGACGGCCCGGGCCGTGGCGGCCTGGTCGAGGGAGGCGAGCACGGCGGTGAGCAGCTGCCCGGGGTCGGCGCTGTGGGCGGCGCCGCGGAACCGCCGCCGGTCGCCCGCCCCGGCCCGGCCGTTCGGCCCGCGCCGCCCGTCCGCCCGGTGGTGCGGGTCGGCGGCGTCGGCGAGCAGCACGGTGGGGTCGGGCGAGAAGCCGGGGCCGTGGCTGCGCCCGGCGACGACGGGGTGGGCGGCCCGGGCGGCCTTGGCCCGGTACTGGGCGGCGTCGGCGAGCCGGAACAGCCGGTCGGGGGTGGTGACGGGCCCGATCGAGTCCCCGGTGGAGGCGACCCCGCAGGCCACGCCCTCGCCCTCGGAGAGCGCGAGCGCCCGGGCGCACAGCTCCTCGGCGACGGAGACCACCTCGTCGGCCTTCTGCCCCTCCACGAGCAGGCAGAACTCGTCGCCGCCGAGCCGGGCGGCGAGGCTGCCGGGGAGCTTGGCGGCGGCCAGCGAGAGCTGGTGGGCGAACCGCTCCAGCAGCCGGTCGCCCATCTCGTGGCCGAGCTGGTCGTTGACCCGCTTCAGCCCGTTGACGTCGCAGACCACCAGGGAGACCACGGTGTTGTCCCGGTTGTGCGCCTCCAGCGCGCTCTCCAGCCGGGCGTCGACGGCGCGCCGGTTGGCCAGGCCGGTGAGCGGATCGGAGAAGGCGAGCCTGCGCAGGTCGGCGAGGCGCTCGGTCTGCGCCAGCCCGGCGGAGACCTGGGCGGCGAGCAGGGTCGCGTAGTCGGCGTCGGCCTCGGTGAACTCGGGCATCCCGGCCGACCGGGCGAGGTACAGCTCGCCCCAGGCCTGGCCGTGCAGCACGACCGGCGCGACCACGCAGCAGGCCCGCCCGCGCCGGCGCAGCGCCGCGGCGCGCTCCTGGCAGTACGCGCCGGCCGTCGGGTGGGCGTGCCCGGCGTGCTGCACGCTGTTCTCGGCGCTCTGCAGCCAGGCGCGCGGCAGCCGCCCGGTGGTCCAGCGCTCCTCCAGGTACGTGACGATCTCGGGGAAGTCGGCGACCGGGTACGACTCGTCCTCGGGCAGCTCCTCCTCGCCCGGGGCGAGGTCGCCGTGGTTGACCAGCACCCGCAGCCGGCCGGACTCGCGGTCCCAGACGGAGACGGCGGCCATGGTGGCGCCGAGCGCCTCGGTGGCCCGGGCGGCGGCGGCCCGGACGGCCTCCAGCGGGGTGAGCGCGGCGGCCATGTCCTGGGCCAGCTCGACCACGGACTGCAGTCTCAGGTCGGGCAGCGGGTCGGAGTGCCGCGAGCCGCCGCAGTCGCAGTCGCGGTCCGTCATGATCGCCTCACTGCTCACCGGCTCGCCTCGCTCCCTGTGCTCGGTCCTGCCGGACCCCCGTCGGCCGGCCGCACCCGACCGGCCGCTTGCACCAAGACTAGGGCGGTTTCGTTCGCTTATGCCCCGTTTGCCCGGGCGGACCCGCAGCAGAACGTACGGGTTTCAACCGTTCAGCACCCGCAACCGCCCGTCCGCCGTGGGGAAGCGTGCCCACGAACGCCGTCACCGCATGCGTCTGCCCGCGGACGGCCGAAGCGCGCGTCCCCGTACGTCCACCGGATGCGTCTTCCCCGCGCGGGCCCGCCGTACGCGCGCCACCCGCGTACGGCCACCACCGCGTACGGCCGCCACCCGCCTACGGCCCCCGCGCGCGGGCGCTACTCGGCCTTCAGCCGCCGGGTGAGCAGCCACGGCTCGACCAGTCCGAGCCCCCGCACCGGCCGCCGCCACATCGGCTGCAGGTGGAACCGCGCCCCGGCGTCCGGTCCCGGGATCGGCAGCCCGGAGGCGGGCATCCCGGCCGCGGCCGACAGCGCCTCGGCCAGGCCGGGCCCCTCCGCGTCGGCCGGGGCGACGCTGCCGTTCTGCTCCAGCGCGGCGGCGAACTCGCCGTCGATCAGCACCGCGTCCTTGGGCGCGATCGAGGTGAGCCGGCTCGCCAGGTTGACGGTGGTGCCGAAGACGTCGCCCATCCGCGAGGTGACCGTGCCGAAGGCCATGCCGACCCGCAGCGGCGGGATGGTGTCGTCCCCGGCCAGCGCCTCGATCAGGCTCAGCGCGATCTCGGCGGCGGTCGCCGGGTCCTCGGAGACGTAGAGGATCTCGTCGCCGAGCGTCTTGATCACCCGGCCGCCCTGGCCGGCGATCAGGTCCGAGCAGGTGTTCTCGAAGGTCTCGACCAGCTCGCCGAGCTCCTCCTCCTCCAGCCGCCGCGACAGCCGGGTGAAGCCGACCAGGTCGGCGAAGCCGACGGCGAGCCGCCCGCTGGTGATCTCGTGGTCCTCGGCGGCCTGCACCACCCGGCCGGTGACGGCCGCCAGCTGGCGCCGCCAGACGTACACCAGGAACTGCTCCAGCTCCGGCAGCAGCAGCTCGACCAGCGGGTACGCGACGTCGGCGCGGGTCAGCCCGGGCTCGACGGCCTGGGTGAGGTTCTCCAGGAAGGTGTCCATCTGCCAGCCGGCCAGCCGGGCCGTGGTCTGGCCGGTGGAGCGGGCCACCTGGATCGCCATCGACTCGCTGAGCAGCCCGGACTCGACCAGGCCGGCCAGCCGCCGCAGCGCGATCACGTCGCCGTCGGTGAGCGCCCGGGACTGCCCGATGTCCGGGAAGCCCATGGCGCGCCAGAAGCGGGTGGCCAGCTCCATCGGGACGTCGGCGGCGCGCGCGGCCTGGTACGGGGTGTAGCGGCGCGGCGCGTCCAGGATCAGGCGCTCCAGTTCGAGCGCGACCGTGGGGTCGTTGCTGCCCGCCGTCGCGCCGCTGCTGCCGTCCTCTGCCACCGGTCCGTCCCCGTGCGATCGCCGCACTCGCCTCGTGTCCTACCTGTCCGGGCGCGCACTCCGCCACCCGGGCGGGCAGTGGCGCGCCTCACACCGCTGCCAGGTGGAATGTTCGCACGGAATCGTCGGATCCGGGGCATCAGCCCGGGTCAAGGAGAGGTGAAGAGTGCCGTTCAGCGGGGCTCGGGGCGTACGTGGACGACGTCGCCCGCGCCGACCGCCCGGCGTACGCCGTCGGGTGTGCGGACCACCAGCCGCCCGTCGCCGTCCACCGCGACGGCCTCGCCGACCAGCTCGCGGTCGCCCGGCAGGTGCACCTTCACCTGGCGGCCGAGCGTGGTGCAGCGGTCCACGTAGGCGCGCAGCAGGTCGCTGGCGTGCGGGTCGCCCGCGGCGGCCGTCCACTCCCGGTACAGCTCGGCGAGTTCGCGCAGCAGGGCGCGCAGCAGGGTGCCCCGGTCGGTGGTCGTGGCGCCGGCCAGCGCGAGCGAGGCGGCGGTGGGGACGGGCAGCTCCTCCGCGCGCAGCGAGACGTTGAGGCCCATGCCGACCACCACCGCGCCGCCGGCCAGCTCGGTGAGGACGCCGCCGAGCTTGCGCTCCGCGCCGTCGATCTCCGTCTGGAGGTCGTTGGGCCACTTCAGCCCGACCTCGACCCCGGCGACCCGGCCCAGCGTGCTGGCCGCGGCCACCCCGACCAGGATCGGCAGCCAGCCGTACCGCTCGACCGGCACCTCCTCGGGGCGCAGCAGCAGGGACAGGAACAGCCCGGAGCGGGGCGGTGCGGTCCACCGCCGGTCCAGCCGGCCGCGGGCGGCGCTCTGCGCCTCGGCCACCAGCACCGCGCCCTGCCCGGCGCCCGCCGCGGCCCGGGCGGCGAGGTCGCTGTTGGTGGAGCCGGTCTCGGCGACGACGTCCAGGGAGGTCCACAGGCCGCCCGGGACGAGCAGGTCGCGGCGCAGCGCCTCCTCGTCCAGCGGCGGACGGTCCAGGTCGGTCCAGGGCGACGGTCCGGCGTGGCCGAAGCCGCGCAGTCCGCTGCGGCGGGGGGTCTCGGGTGCGGTCATGGGAAAACCCTAGAGCGGGTCCGGGACGTAGGCCGCCCCATCGTCCCGCAGAACACCCGTCAACAGAACTGTGTCGATGGTCATGACGCCGGGACGTGCCGGATAGCCCTCCGCGCTGGCTACGCTACCCAGCGGTAGTTCGTAGCGCCGCCCTGCCCTCATGCGCGGGCCCACCACCCGGCCCCGCGCGCACTCGAAACAGGTCGCGGCCATGGATCAGGGAGAGCCACCGGATGACCGAGGCGCCGTACGACCCCCACACCACCGCCGGCAAGCTCGCCGACCTGCGGCGCAGGCTGGACGAGGCGGTGCACTCCGGCTCGTCCAAGGCCGTGGAGAAGCAGCACGCCAAGGGCAAGCTGACCGCCCGTGAACGGGTCGTGGAACTGCTGGACGAGGACTCCTTCGTGGAGTTCGACGAGTTCGCCCGGCACCGCTCGACCAACTTCGGCCAGGAGAGGAACCGGCCGTACGGCGACGGCGTGGTGACCGGCTACGGCACCGTGGACGGCCGCCAGGTCGCCGTGTTCGCCCAGGACTTCACCGTCTTCGGCGGCTCGCTCGGCGAGGTCTTCGGCGAGAAGATCGTCAAGGTGATGGACTTCGCGCTGAAGACCGGCTGCCCGGTCATCGGCATCAACGACTCCGGCGGCGCCCGGATCCAGGAGGGCGTGGTCTCGCTCGGCCTGTACGGCGAGATCTTCCGCCGCAACGTGCACGCCTCCGGCGTCATCCCGCAGATCTCGCTGATCATGGGCCCCTGCGCGGGCGGCGCGGTGTACTCCCCCGCGATCACCGACTTCGTGGTGATGGCCGACCGGACCTCGCACATGTTCATCACCGGCCCCGACGTGATCAAGACCGTCACCGGCGAGGACGTCGCGATGGAGGAGCTGGGCGGCGCGCGCACCCACAACACCAAGTCGGGCAACGCCCACTACCTGGCCGCGGACGAGAAGGAGGCGATCGAGTACGTCAAGAGCCTGCTCTCGTACCTGCCCTCCAACAACCTGAGCGACCCGCCGTCCTACCCCGAGCAGGCCGACCTCACCGTCACAGCGCAGGACCTCGAACTCGACACCATCGTGCCGGACTCGGCGAACCAGCCGTACGACATGCGCAAGGTGATCGAGCACATCGTCGACGACGGCGAGTTCCTGGAGACCCAGCCGCTGTTCGCGGGCAACATCATCACCGGCTTCGGCCGGGTCGAGGGCCAGTCCGTCGGCATCGTCGGCAGCCAGCCGATGGACCTGGCCGGCTGCCTGGACATCAACGCCAGCGAGAAGGCCGCCCGCTTCATCCGCACCTGCGACTCCTTCAACGTCCCGGTGCTGACCTTCGTGGACGTGCCCGGCTTCCTGCCCGGCACCGAGCAGGAGTGGGACGGCATCATCCGGCGCGGCGCCAAGCTGATCTACGCCTACGCCGAGGCCACCGTCCCGCTGATCACCGTGATCACCCGCAAGGCCTTCGGCGGCGCCTACGACGTCATGGGCTCCAAGCACCTGGGCGCCGACCTCAACCTGGCCTGGCCGACCGCGCAGATCGCCGTGATGGGCGCGCAGGGCGCGGTCAACATCCTGCACCGCCGGGAGATCGCCGAGGCCGAGGCGGCCGGCACCGCCGAGGAGAAGCGGGCCGAGCTGATCGCCTCGTACGAGGAAACCCTGCTGAACCCCTACCTGGCCGCCGAACGCGGCTACGTGGACGCGGTGATCGCGCCGAGCGAGACCCGCCGGCACATCGTCCGCGGCCTGCGGGCGCTGCGCGGCAAGCGCGAGGTGCTGCCGCCGAAGAAGCACGGCAACATCCCCCTGTAGGCCCCGTCCCTGTCGGGAGAGAACCAGCCATGTCGATCCACGTGCTGCACGGGCAGCCGACCCCCGAGGAGCTGGCCACCGTCCTGGCGGTGGTCCAGGCCCGGGCCGCCGCCGCACAGGCCGCCGCCGAGGCGGCCCGCAGGGCCGGCGCCGGCCCGGACTCCCCCTGGGGCGACCGCGCCCGCCGGCTCCGTCTCGCCGCCCGTCCGGGCCCGAACGCCTGGCGGACCTCGGGCTGGGCGCACTGAACTCCGCGGCGTGGAGGGGGAGGACGGCCCCGCCGCCCTCCCCCTCCGTGCCGTACCGGGCGCCCGGCGCCCGCTTTGCCCGAAACCTGAGTACGGATACTCAGGCGCCCGCACCCCCGCGCGGCGCACTCTGGACGGGTGCTCTGGTCAGACCCCCGTGACGAGCCCTCGCCCGAGGCCCGTCGGATGCAGGAGCGGATGCAGCGGGCCGGCAAGGTGCTCGCCGCCCTCGTGCTGGTCGGCGCCGTGCTGATCATGATCTCCCGCTCCTTCACCTGAGCCGTTCACCCGAACGGCGGACACCGGCACCCCCTACGCTGGTGGACATGACCGACCAGCGCCCCCTCGTCCTCGCCTCCGCCTCCCCCGCCCGCCTCGGGCTGCTGCGCCAGGCGGGCCTCGACCCGCGCGTGGTGGTCAGCGGCGTCGACGAGGACGCGATCACCGCCGCCACCCCCGCCGAGCTCGCCCTCGTCCTGGCCGAGGCCAAGGCGAAGGCCGTCGCCGCCGAACTCGCCGACGGCGAGCTGGTGATCGGCTGCGACTCCGTCCTGGAACTGGACGGCCGGGCCCTCGGCAAGCCCGCGGACGCCACCGAGGCGCTGGCCCGCTGGCAGTCGATGCGCGGACGTTCCGGCGTGCTGCGCACCGGCCACTGCGTGATCGACACCGCGACCGGCCGGCAGTCCTCGGCCACCGCCTCCACCACCGTCCGCTTCGGCACCCCGGACGACGCCGAGATCGCCGCGTACGTGGCCTCCGGCGAACCGCTGTACGTGGCCGGGGCGTTCACCCTGGACGGCCGCTCCGCGCCCTTCATCGACGGCATCGACGGCGACCCGGGCAACGTCATCGGCCTCTCCCTGCCGCTGCTGCGCCGGCTGCTCGCCGACCTCGACGTGCGCATCACGGACCTGTGGGCCAACTGACCTCCCGGAGCCCGCGGTCGTGGCCCTAAGCTGACCGCGGTCTCGAACGGGGGGAGGGGACGCGGCAGATGACCGACAGCGTGCTCAACGTGGTGCTCGGCCTGGTGGCCAGCGCGATCAGCGCCGGCCTCGGCTGGCTCGCCCAGGCGCTGCGGCGGCGCCGCAGGGTCGAACGGGTGCGGGCGTTCTTCGGACTGCCGGGCGGCAGCGAGTGCCTGATCGTGGTGCCGCGCAGCATCGGGACGGGCTCGCACGCCCACACCGTGACCCGGCGCGACGCGTACGCCCTGATGTGGCTGGCCGGGCTGGTCGAGGAGTGCGGGGCGCGGCCCGAGCTGGTGGCCCACGACGCCGCGCACCGCGGCCTGGGCGCCAAGACCGAGCTGTGCCTGGGCGGTCCGGTCAGCAACGAGCGGATGGCCGCGCACCTCGCCTGGGGCCTGCCGGGCGTGCTGATCACCTCGGGGCCGGGCCCGGGCAGCAACGTCCTCGTGGTGGGCGAGCGGGACTTCACCGCCGGCCCGGACGAGACGCACGTCCTGCTCGCCCGGATCGCCACCCCGGACGGCGGCCGCCCGGTGTTCCTGGTCTCCGGCCAGACCGGCACCGCCAACCAGGCCGGGGTGCGCTACCTGGTCGCCCACCACCGCGAACTCGCCCGGAGGCACGGGCAGGACGGCACCTTCGCGCTCGTCCTGCGGGTGGTCAACCCGGAGGCGTACGGGCCGGACATGGTCGAGGTGGCGGCCGACGTGACGGCCGAGGCGCTGCGGCGGCCCGCCGCCCGCTCCGGCGCCGCTTGAGCGGCCCGCGCGAGACTGTGGCCCATGCCACCCTCCCGCCGCGCCGCGGGCCGGTCACCCGCTGTGGCCCCCGCCGATCCGGGCGGACCGGCGCCGACCTGCGACGTCGTCCACGGGGCCGCCCACGGGCCCGGAAAACCCATCACCGAGCGTGTGGGATAGTTCACAACCCGGGGCTACTCGCCGGTACTGCCCAGGAATCCATAAACTCAACGAGGTTCAAGAAGGGAGCCACAGTGCGCAAGGTGCTCATCGCCAACCGCGGGGAAATCGCTGTCCGCGTCGCCCGTGCCTGCTCGGACGCCGGTATCGCCAGCGTCGCCGTCTACGCCGAGCCGGACCGGGATGCGCTGCACGTCCGCGCGGCCGACGAGGCTTACGCGCTGGGCGGTGACACCCCCGCTACCAGCTACCTGGACATCGCCAAGGTCCTCAAGGCGGCCGCCGACTCCGGTGCGGACGCCGTCCACCCCGGCTACGGGTTCCTGTCGGAGAACGCCGACTTCGCCCAGGCCGTCCTCGACGCGGGTCTGATCTGGATCGGCCCGCCGCCGCAGGCCATCCGCGACCTCGGCGACAAGGTGACCGCCCGGCACGTCGCCCAGCGGGCCGGTGCCCCGCTGGTGGCCGGCACGCCGGACCCGGTCTCGGGCGCCGACGAGGTCGTCGTCTTCGCCCGGGAGCACGGCCTGCCGGTCGCCATCAAGGCGGCCTTCGGCGGCGGCGGACGCGGCCTCAAGGTCGCCCGCACGCTGGAGGAGATCCCCGAGCTGTACGAGTCCGCGGTGCGCGAGGCCGTCGCCGCCTTCGGCCGCGGCGAGTGCTTCGTCGAGCGCTACCTGGACAACCCGCGGCACGTGGAGACCCAGTGCCTGGCCGACAAGCACGGCAACGTGGTGGTCGTCTCCACCCGTGACTGCTCGCTCCAGCGCCGCCACCAGAAGCTGGTCGAGGAGGCGCCCGCGCCGTTCCTGACCGCCGAGCAGAACGCCGAGCTGTACCGGGCGTCCAAGGCCATCCTGAAGGAGGCCGGCTACGAGGGCGCCGGGACCTGCGAGTTCCTGGTCGCGCTGGACGGCACGATCTCCTTCCTGGAGGTCAACACCCGTCTCCAGGTGGAGCACCCGGTCACCGAGGAGGTCACCGGCCTCGACCTGGTCCGCGAGATGTTCCGGATCGCCGACGGCGAGGAGCTCGGCTACGGCGACCCCGAGGTCCGCGGCCACTCCTTCGAGTTCCGCATCAACGGCGAGGACCCGGGCCGGAACTTCCTGCCCGCGCCCGGCACCGTGACGCTGTTCGCCCCGCCGTCCGGCCCGGGCGTGCGCCTGGACTCGGGCGTGGAGACCGGCTCGGTCATCGGCCCGGCCTGGGACTCGCTGCTGGCCAAGCTGGTCGTCAGCGGCCGCGACCGCAAGCAGGCCCTGGAGCGGGCCCGCCGCGCGCTGGCCGAGTTCAAGGTGGAGGGCATGGCCACCGCCATCCCGTTCCACCGGGCGGTCGTCACCGACCCGGCGTTCGCGCCCGAGGTGCACGGCGGCGACGGGCCGTTCACGGTCTTCACCCGGTGGATCGAGACCGAGTTCGACAACACCATCCCGCCGTTCGCCGGCGCGGCCGGTGACGGCGAGGAGGCCGAGACCCGGGAGACCGTGGTGGTCGAGGTCGGCGGCAAGCGGATCGAGGTCTCGCTGCCGTCCTCGCTGGGCGTCACGGCGGCCCCGGCGGCCGGTGCGGCGGGCTCCGCCAAGGCCAAGCGCCGGGTGGGCGCCAAGAAGGCCGGCTCGGCCGTCAGCGGCGACACCCTGGCCTCGCCGATGCAGGGCACCATCGTCAAGGTCGCCGTGGAGGAGGGCCAGGTCGTCGCCGAGGGCGAGCTGATCGTGGTCCTGGAGGCGATGAAGATGGAGCAGCCGCTGAACGCCCACAAGGCGGGCACCGTCACCGGCCTCAAGGCCGAGGTCGGCGCGAGCGTCAGCAGCGGCGCCGCGCTCTGCGAGATCAAGGACTGACACCGTCCCTGTCCCCGGACCGGTCCGTACGCCCCTCGGGGGTGTGCGGACCGGTCCCGTTTCCGCGGACCGTACGGGCTCAGCGCCCGCGCGGCAGGCCCAGTTCGGCCAGCCTGGCCGGCATGCCGCCCGGGGCGACGGGCCCGCCGTGCGCGCCGGGGCGGCGCTGGCCGGGCAGCGGGGCGCCGCTGGGGGGCGGGCCGCCGCGGCGGGCCATCGGGCCGGGCTGGGGCTGGTGCATCGGGCCGCTGCCGGTGCCGTGCACCGGGGCGTCACCGCCCGGGCCGGCGCCCAGCGGGGCCAGGTCGACCTGCACCCCGCAGTCGGCGAGCGCGTCCAGCTCGCGGACGGTGCTGTCGTCCGCGGTGGCCTGCTCGTCGGTGACCAGGCGGGTGATGGTCTCGGTGGCGACGGTCTGGAACATGCCGGCCGCGCCGAGCTTGGTGTGGTCGGCGAGGACGATCACCTCGGCGGCCGCCAGCACCATGGCCCGGTCCACGCTCGCGGACAGCATGTTCGCCGTCGACAGCCCGCGCTCGGCCGTCAGACCGCTGCCGGAGATGAAGGCCTTGTTGACCCTCAACCCCTGCAGGGACTGCTCCGCGCCGCTGCCCACCAGCGCGTAGTTGGAGCCGCGCAGGGTGCCGCCGGTCATCACCACCTCGACCCGGTTGGCGTGCGCCAGGGCCTGGGCGACGAGCAGCGAGTTGGTGACCACCGTCAGCCCGGGCACCCGGGCCAGCCGGCGGGCCAGCTCCTGGGTGGTGGTGCCGGCGCCGACCACCACCGCGTCCCCCTCCTCCACCAGGCCGGCGGCGAAGTCCGCGATGGCGCTCTTCTCCGCCGCGGACAGGTGGGTCTTCTGCGGGTATCCGGGTTCGCGGCTGAAGCCGCCGGGGAGCACCGCGCCGCCGTGCCGGCGGTCGAGGAGCCCTTCTGCCTCCAGCGCCCGCACGTCACGGCGCACGGTCACTTCGGAGGTCTGGACGACGCGGGCCAACTCCCGGAGCGAGACGGCTCCGTTGGCGCGCACCATTTCGAGGATCAACTGGCGACGTTCTGCTGCAAACACAGAACCGACGGTAACCTGCGTGACCGTCTGCTTTCAGGCGTTTGCAGCTAGTAGCGGGAATTGCTCACGCACGAGCGGCGCGTGACCGTAGAATACGCGCCGTCAATGGCCCGGAACTGCGCCCGCCGTCCGGGTGACGGCCATGCCCGCGCGAAGGGCGGTCGCCGATCGGCAACCGCCCTCAACTGTGCGCCGGACGCTCAGGATTCGCCGTCGACCCGCTTGCGGATGTGCAGCTGCCGGGCGGCCTCGGCGGTCGAGCCGGAGACCGACGGGTAGACGGTGAAGGCGCTGGCCACCTGTTCGACCGTCAGATTGGCGTCCACCGCGAGCGAGATCGGGTGGATCAGCTCGCTGGCCCGCGGGGCGACGACCACGCCGCCGACCACGATGCCGGTGCCCGGGCGGCAGAACAGCTTCACGAAGCCGTCCCGGATGCCCTGCATCTTCGCCCGCGGGTTGCCGCGCAGCGGGAGCTTGACCACGACGGCGTCCATCTTGCCGCACTCCACGTCGGCCGCCGTGTAGCCGACGGTGGCGATCTCCGGGTCGGTGAAGACGTTGGAGGCCACGGTCTTGAGGTTCAGCGGCTGCACCGCGTCGCCGAGCGCGTGGTACATCGCGATCCGGCCCTGCATGGCCGCCACCGAGGCGAGCATGAAGACGCCGGTGCAGTCGCCCGCCGCGTACACGCCGGGGGCGGTGGTGCGGGAGACCCGGTCGACCTGGATCTGGCCCCAGTCGTTGAGCTTGACCCCGGCCTCCTCCAGGCCCATCTCGGAGGTGTTGGGGACGGAGCCGACCGCCATCAGGCAGTGGGTGCCCTCGATCACCTTGCCGTCGGCCAGCATGACCTCGACCCGGTCGCCGATCCGCTTGACGCTCTCGGCGCGCGAGCGGCCCATGACGTTCATGCCGCGGCGGCGGAAGACGTCCTCCAGCACCTCGGCGGCGTCCGGGTCCTCGCCCGGCAGCACCCGGTCGCGGCTGGACACCAGGGTCACCTTGGAGCCGAGCGCCTGGTACGCGCCGGCGAACTCGGCGCCGGTCACACCGGAGCCGACCACGATCAGCTCGCGGGGCAGCTCCTCCAGGTCGTACACCTGGGTCCAGGTGAGGATCCGCTCGCCGTCCGGCTGGGCGTCCGGCAGCTCGCGCGGGTGGGCGCCGGTGGCGATCAGCACCGCGTCGGCGTGCAGCGACTGCACGGTGCCGTCGGGCGCGTCCACCAGCACCTCGCGGGAGCCGTCCACGGCCTGCCCGCCGGTGCCGAGCCGGCCCCGGCCGCGCAGCACGGTGACGCCGGCCCGGGTGACGGACTGGGTGATGTCGTGGGACTGCGCGATCGCCAGGCGCTTCACACGGCGGTTGACCTTGCCCAGGTCCACGCCGATCACCCGGGCCGCCTGCTCGACGGGCGGGGTGTCGTCCGCGACCAGGATGCCCAGCTCCTCGTACGAGCTGTCGAAGGTGGTCATCACCTCCGCGGTCGCGATCAGGGTCTTCGACGGAACGCAGTCCGTGAGCACCGCCGATCCGCCCAGACCGTCGGTGTCGACGACGGTCACCTCCGCGCCGAGCTGTGCGGCGACCAGGGCCGCCTCGTAGCCGCCGGGTCCGCCACCGATGATCACGATCCGAGTCACGTTCCCCATTGTCCCGCACGCCCGCGGCGCCGCCACGCCGGGGTCGGGGCTCCCGTACGTTCGTCCAGTCGCCCCGGCCCGCCCGCCGCCCGGGCTACCCTGGCCCCCATGCCCCTTTACGCCGCGTATGCCACCAACCTCGATGCCCGGCAGATGACCCGCCGAGCCCCGCACTCCCCGCTGCGCGGCACGGGGTGGCTAGCCGGATGGCGGCTCACCTTCGGTGGCGAGCAGCTGGGTTGGGAGGGCTCGCTGGCCACCGTGGTCGAGGACGAGAAGGACCAGGTCTTCGTCTCGCTGTACGACGTCGCGCCGATGGACGAGGAGGGGCTGGACCGCTGGGAGGGCGTCCAGCTCGGCATCTACCGCAAGATCAAGCTGCGCGCGCAGACCCTGGACGGGGACATCCCGGTCTGGACGTACGTGCTCAACGACTACGAGGGCGGCCTGCCCGCGGCCCGCTACCTCGGCCTGGTCGCCGACGCCGCGGAGAGCGCCGGCGCCCCGCACGACTACGTGATGGACCTGCGCCGCCGCCCCTGCTGATCCGCGTCCCAGCCGCGCACGGTCTCCGCGAGCACCCGCGCCACCGCCGCGCGCCGGGCCGGGTCGGCGCGCACCCCGTACGCCAGTTCGATGTGCAGCCACGGCACCCCGAGCCCGGCCGCGAACAGGCCGGCCACGTTGGTGGCGCCGGCCAGCCGCGCACCCGGCTCCCGCCAGGCCCGGCGGACCACGAGGCCGGCCCCGCCGAGCCCCGCGGCGGTCAGCTCGGCGGCCGGGCCCGGCTGGCCGGCGCCGCTGGAGACCACCGCGTCCCGCCCGGGCAGGCCGGCCGCGCCGAAGCCGTGCAGCTGGATGCCGGGCAGGCCGCGCAGGGTGAGCGCCTCGACCACGGCGGCGAAGACGGTGTCGCTGCGGTGCGCGACGTCCGAGGAGCCGTCCGCCCCGGCCCGGCGGTGCGCCCCGGCGAGCACCAGCACGCCGCCCGGCACGGCCCGGAACAGCTCCACCCCGAGCGCCTCGGTGCGGACGTCCGAGGCCGGGTGGGGCACCTGTACGGACCAGGCGGGACGGACCGAGCGGTCCAGGTAGACCCGGCCCCAGCCGCGGCCGTCCCCGCTGCCGCCGTCGTCGGCGGCGGTCGCGCCCGTCTCGGCGATCTCGGTGACCGGGCGGCCGGTCACGGCTTCGGTGAACCCGGTGAACCGGTAGCCGGCCCGGGCCAGCGCCCGTTCGGCGTCCCCGGTCCGGCCGTCCAGCACGCCGAGCACGCCGTCGGCCACCGCCCGGCGCTGGGCCGCGCCCGGCACGGTGTACCGGCCGCTCGGGAAGAAGTCCGCGGTGAACGCGTCCACCCGGGCCGCCAGGTCCACCGGCGCGGGCCCGGGCGGCGCCGCGGGCGGCGGGTACCGGCTGTCCGTGTTCCCCATGGAGGTCGACCCCGTCCTGGCGCCCCGCCGGAGCCGCGGACCGGACCGGCGACGAAGGATCGGCCCCCTCGGCCCCTCGGGCCCCGACCGTCACCGTAACGCCGCCGGCCCCGGACCGGCCCGCCGGGAAACGGGCCACGACGGCACGCGCACGAAGCGACCGCCCGGAGGGAAAGGCCCGGCGCGGCACCCGGGTTGTGTGCGATCCGACGGCCCGCTCACCCGAAAAGCGTCACCGAGCTGTGTTTTCGGGTCAACCGGGTAACGATCCGGCATGCCGCGGCTGAATTTCTACGCGCGTAGCCGAAACCCGTCTATCCTCTGACCCGTGAACGCTTCTCCTCAGTCGGTCGTCTCCGCCGACCCCTACGCCGCCGCCCAGGCCGCCGCCGAGCGCCTGCGCGAGCTGACCGGTGCCGAGCGGCACGACGTCGCCCTGGTGATGGGCTCCGGCTGGGTGCCGGCCGCCGACGCCCTGGGCGAGACCGTGGCCGAGTTCCCGGTCACCGAGCTCCCGGGCTTCCCCGCCCCCGCCGTCGCCGGCCACGCCGGCACGATCCGTTCGGTGAAGATCGGCGACAAGCGCGCCCTGATCTTCCTCGGCCGCAACCACTACTACGAGGGCCACGGCGTGGCCACCGTCGTCCACGGCGTGCGCACCGCCGCCGCGGCCGGCTGCGGCATCATCGTGCTGACCAACGGCTGTGGCGGCCTGCGCCAGGGCTGGACCCCGGGTCAGCCGGTCCTGATCAGCGACCACATCAACCTGACGGCGGACTCCCCGATCGTCGGCGCGAACTTCGTCGACCTCACCGACCTGTACTCCAAGCGCCTGCGCGAGCTCTGCCGCGAGATCGACCCGTCCCTGGACGAGGCCGTCTACGTCCAGTTCCGCGGCCCGCACTACGAGACCCCGGCCGAGGTCAACATGGCCCGGGTCATCGGCGGCGAGCTGGTCGGCATGTCCACCACCCTGGAGGCCATCGCCGCCCGCGAGGCCGGCAGCGAGGTGCTCGGCATCTCCCTGGTCACCAACCTGGCCGCCGGCATGACCGGCGAACCGCTCAACCACGCCGAGGTGCTGGAGGCCGGCAAGGCCTCCGCCGAGCGCATGGGCGAGCTGCTGGCGAAGGTCCTTGAGCGGATCTGACGCCCGGCGGGCGCAGAATCATGACTGACGGGGCCCACGGGCGGCGTGATCCGCTGATCACGCCCTCCCGTGGGCCCCGTCCGCATGCGCGACCCCCTTCCTTGCGGAACCCTCCGGTCCCAGCGGAACCCTCCCGACCCACAGCGGAACCTCCGGCCGACACACCGACGCACGTCCCCATGGAGCTGGCATGACGCAGGCACCCACCACCGACCTCCTCGCCCGGGCCCGGACCTGGCTGGCCGAGGACCCCGACCCGCAGACCCGCGAGGAGCTCGCCGCCCTGCTGGCCCGGGCCGAGGCCCCGGAGGTCGAGACCGACGGCAAGCTCGCCTGGGCGGAGCTCGCCGAGCGCTTCTCCGACCGGCTCCAGTTCGGCACCGCCGGCCTGCGCGGCGAACTCGGTGCCGGTCCGATGCGGATGAACCGCGCCGTGGTGATCCGGGCCGCCGCCGGCCTGGTCGCGTACGTCAAGCAGCAGGGCCTGGGCGACCTGGTCGTCATCGGCTACGACGCCCGCCACAAGTCGTACGACTTCGCCCGCGACACCGCGGCCGTGGTGGTCGGCGCCGGCCTGCGCGCCGCGCTGCTGCCGCGCCCGCTGCCGACCCCGGTGCTCGCCTTCGCCGTCCGCCACCTGGGCGCGGCCGCCGGCGTCACCGTCACCGCCAGCCACAACCCGCCGCAGGACAACGGCTACAAGGTCTACCTGGGCGACGGCTCGCAGATCGTCCCGCCGGCCGACGCCGGGATCGCCGCCAGGATCGACGCGATCGGCTCGCTGGACGACGTCCCGCGCGCCGCGTCGGGCTGGGAGGTGCTCGGCGAGGAGGTCGTCGAGGCCTACCTGGACCGGGCCGTCTCCATCGTCGACGAGCACGGCCCGCGCGACCTGGAGGTGGTCTACACCCCGATGCACGGCGTCGGCCGCGACACCCTGGTCGCCGCGTTCCGCCGGGCCGGCTTCCCCGCGCCCACCGTGGTCGCCGAGCAGGCCGAGCCCGACCCGGACTTCCCGACCGTGGCCTTCCCCAACCCGGAGGAGCCGGGGGCGATGGACCTCGCCTTCCGCACCGCCGCCACCGTCGGCCCGGACATCGTGATCGCCAACGACCCGGACGCCGACCGCTGCGCGGTGGCCGTCCCCGTCAACGGCAACGCGGCCGGCGCCGGCAACGGCACCTCCGGCTGGCGGATGCTGCGCGGCGACGAGGTCGGCGCGCTGCTCGGCTCGGCCCTGGTCGCGAAGAAGGCCGAGGGCACCTTCGCCACCACCATCGTCTCCGCCACCCTGCTGGGCCGGATCGCCGAGGCCGCGGGCCTGGGCTACGCCGAGACGCTGACCGGCTTCAAGTGGATCTCCCGCGCCCAGGGCCTGCGCTACGGCTACGAGGAGGCGCTCGGCTACTGCGTCGACCCGCAGGGCGTCCGGGACAAGGACGGCATCACCGCCGCCCTGCTGGTCGCCGAGCTGGCCGCCACCCTCAAGAAGTCCGGCCGCACCCTGTCCGACCTGCTGGACGACCTGGCGCTGGAGCACGGCCTGCACGCCACCGACCAGCTCTCCGTCCGGGTCCAGGACCTCTCGCTGATCGCCGACGCCATGCGCCGCCTGCGCGAGCAGCCGCCGACCGTGCTGGCCGGCCTCCGGGTGACCCGCGCCGACGACCTGTCGGCCGGCTCCGCCGAGCTGCCGCCCACCGACGGCCTGCGCTACTACCTGGCCGGCGAGGGCGTCCGCTCCGCCCGCATCGTGGTCCGCCCCTCCGGCACCGAGCCCAAGCTCAAGTGCTACCTGGAGGTCGTCCTCCCGGTCGCCTCGGCCGCCGACCTGGCCCCGGTCCGCGAGCGCGCCGCCGCCCTGCTCGCCACCGTCAAGCGGGACCTCGCCGACGCGGCGGGCATCACCGCCTGATCCCCGCGCACACGTGGAGGGGCCCGCCGGTCGTGACCGGCGGGCCCCTCCGTCGCGTTGGCGCGGTGTCAGACCGCGATGACGGTGATCAGCGCGACCAGGCCGAGCAGGGTGGGGGCGATGACCCACCAGCACCAGCGGACCTCGACCGGGCCCGCGGCGGCGGGGCGGGCGGCGTTGCGCTCGGCCAGCTCCTGGAGGACGGCGGTGACCTGGTCGGACCAGGCGCGGGTGGGGTCGGGCGAGCCCTGGACGACCGGGTTGGTCCGCTTGGCCATCCCCAGCCCCAGACCGGTCCGGGAGGCGTGCTCGGCGGCGCTGGGGTTCTGCGCCCGGGTGGCCCGCTTGCGCTGCCGCAGCGACACCGGCACCGCCCAGACCTGGAACTTCTTCCCGCCCGCGAGCAGCTCGACCGAGTACCCCGCGCGCAGCGCGTCCACCGAGGCCCACGGCGCGACGACGGTCCGCCACGGGTTGCGCACCACCAGCCGGTCGCGGCCGGCCGTCACGGCCGGGCGCAGCGTGTACGCGATCACCGGGAAGGCGAACACCGGCACCGCGGCGAGCGAGACGTACGGCGTCTTGCCCGTCCCGCTCACCACCGCGTCGCCGATCAGCCAGGCGGCGACCACCAGCAGCAGCACTCCGGAGATCACACCGGGGACAGAGCGGTACACGCGGTCCGCGTACTCGGGCTCCCCGTCGGGGGCGGCGGGGCCCTGGCCGGGCTTGCCGTCGGAATCGGTCATGTCGACGATTCTGCCCCATGCCCCTCACCCTGAGGTCTCGGTCCGGCCACGAATGGCAGGTGCCCTGGCGGCCCACTACGCGCGTAGATATGCTGCTCTGGTGACTATGTCCACTGTTGCAGCCAATGCCCTCGGCGTTGCGGGCAGCGGCCTTCAGGACGTTGCTGCGTCCGAGGCCTCGCTCCGCCGGTTCCTGCACGGCCTGCCCGGCGTCGACCAGGTCGGCCTGGAGGCGCGTGCCGCCGCTCTCGGTACCCGCTCGATCAAGACCACGGCGAAGGCGTACGCCATCGACCTGGCGATCTCGATGATCGACCTGACCACGCTGGAGGGCGCGGACACGGTCGGCAAGGTGCGCGCGCTGTGCGCCAAGGGCAGGACCCCCGACCCGACCGACCCGACCACCCCCCGCGTCGCCGCCATCTGCGTCTACCCGGACATGGTCGCCACCGCGAAGGCCGCCCTGGAGGGCACCGACATCCAGGTCGCCTCCGTGGCCACCGCCTTCCCGGCCGGCCGCGCCGCCCTCCCGGTCAAGCTCGCCGACACCGCCGACGCGGTGGCCGCGGGCGCCGACGAGATCGACATGGTGATCGACCGCGGTGCCTTCCTCTCCGGCCGCTACCTCGACGTCTTCAACGAGATCGTGGCCGTCAAGGAGGCGTGCAAGCGCCCCGACGGCAGCTCCGCCCACCTCAAGGTGATCTTCGAGACCGGCGAGCTCCAGACCTACGACAACGTCCGCCGGGTCTCCTGGCTGGCGATGCTGGCCGGCGCCGACTTCATCAAGACCTCCACCGGGAAGGTCGCCGTCAACGCGACCCCGCCGGTCACCCTGCTGATGCTGGAGGCGGTCCGCGACTTCCGCGCGGCCACCGGCGTCCAGGTCGGCGTCAAGCCCGCCGGCGGCATCCGCACCACCAAGGACGCCATGAAGTACCTGGTGATGGTCAACGAGACCCTCGGCGACGACTGGCTGACCCAGCACTGGTTCCGCTTCGGCGCCTCCAGCCTGCTCAACGACCTGCTGATGCAGCGCCAGAAGCTGGCCACCGGCCGCTACTCCGGCCCCGACTACGTGACGGTGGACTGATCACCATGGCCAAGAAGAAGAACACCGAGGAGCCCGTGGCCAAGCCCGCCGGCGGCCTCTTCGCCTACGCCCCGGCCCCCGAGTCGCCGGCCGCCGCGGGCGACATCGCCACCTCCTACGGCCACTTCATCGGCGGCGAGTTCGTCGACTCCTCCGGCAACGAGGCCCTGAAGACGGTCAACCCGGCCACCGAGCAGGTGCTCGCCGAGTTCGCCCAGGGCACCGAGGAGGACGTGGACCGCGCGGTCGCCGCCGCCCGCAAGGCCTTCGCCGACTGGTCGGCGCTGCCCGGCAGCGAGCGCGCCAAGTACCTGTTCCGGATCGCCCGGATCATCCAGGAGCGCAGCCGCGAGCTGGCCGTGCTGGAGTCGATCGACAACGGCAAGCCGATCCGCGAGACCCGCGACGTCGACCTGCCGCTGGTCGCCGCCCACTTCTTCTACTACGCGGGCTGGGCCGACAAGCTGGACTACGCCGGCTTCGGTCCCAACCCGAAGCCGCTGGGCGTGGCCGGCCAGGTCATCCCGTGGAACTTCCCGCTGCTGATGCTGGCGTGGAAGATCGCGCCCGCGCTGGCGACCGGCAACACGGTCGTCCTGAAGCCGGCCGAGACCACCCCGCTGACCGCGCTGCGCTTCGCCGAGATCTGCCGCCAGGCCGGTCTGCCGAAGGGCGTCGTCAACATCGTCACCGGCGACGGCCGCACCGGCGCCGCGCTGACCTCCCACCCGGACGTCAACAAGGTCGCGTTCACCGGCTCCACCCCGGTCGGCCGCGCCATCGCCAAGCAGCTGGCCGGCACCCGCAAGAAGCTCTCGCTGGAGCTGGGCGGCAAGGCCGCGAACATCGTCTTCGACGACGCGCCGATCGACCAGGCCGTCGAGGGCATCGTCAACGGCATCTTCTTCAACCAGGGCCACGTCTGCTGCGCCGGTTCGCGCCTGCTGGTCCAGGAGTCCGTCCAGGACGAGCTGCTGGACGCCCTGAAGCGCCGGATGGGCACCCTGCGGGTCGGCGACCCGCTGGACAAGAACACCGACATCGGCGCCATCAACTCCGCCGCGCAGCTGGCCCGGATCACCGCGCTGACCGACGCCGGCGAGGCCGAGGGCGCCGAGCGCTGGTCGCCGGAGTGCGAACTCCCGGGCACCGGCTTCTGGTTCAAGCCGACCCTGTTCACCGGCGTCAGCCAGGCCCACCGGATCGCCCAGGAGGAGATCTTCGGCCCGGTCCTGTCGGTGCTGACCTTCCGCACCCCCGCCGAGGCGGTCGAGAAGGCCAACAACACCCCGTACGGCCTCTCCGCCGGCATCTGGACGGAGAAGGGCTCGCGCATCCTCTGGATGGCGGACCGCCTCAGGGCCGGCGTGGTCTGGGCCAACACCTTCAACAAGTTCGACCCGACCTCGCCGTTCGGCGGCTACAAGGAGTCGGGCTACGGCCGCGAGGGTGGCCGCCACGGTCTGGAGCCCTACCTGAATGTCGAGGCCCTCGATGTCTGATGTCGCAACGCGTCTTGACGTCTTCAAGACCTACAAGCTGTACGTCGGCGGGAAGTTCCCGCGCTCCGAGAGCGGGCGGGTGTACGAGGTGACCAAGGCGACATCTGCCGCTGGCGCGGCGGGCAAGCGCGAGTGGCTCGCCAACGTCCCGCTGGGCACCCGCAAGGACACCCGTGACGCCGTCCTGGCCGCCCGCAAGGCGGTCAAGGGCTGGGCCGGCACCACCGCGTACAACCGCGGCCAGGTGCTGTACCGGGTGGCCGAGATGCTCCAGGGCCGGCGCGAGCAGTTCGCCGCCGAGGTGGCCGTCTCCGAGGGCATCGGCCCGAAGAAGGCCGCCGCGCTGGTGGACGCCGCGATCGACCGCTGGGTCTGGTACGCGGGCTGGACCGACAAGGTCGCCCAGATCGCGGGCGGCGCCAACCCGGTCGCCGGTCCGTACTTCAACCTCTCCTCCCCGGAGCCGACCGGTGTGGTCGGGGTCGTCGCCCCGCAGGCCGGGTACGGGCACTCGCTGCTCGGCCTGGTCTCGGTGATCGCCCCGGCGATCGCCACCGGGAACACGGTCGTGGTCGCGGCCGCCGCGGACGCCCCGCTGCCCGCGCTGTCGCTGGGCGAGGTGCTGGCCACCTCGGACGTCCCAGGCGGCGTGGTCAACATCGTCTCGGGCCGGACCGCGGACATCGCCCCCACCCTGGCCTCGCACCAGGACGTCAACGCGCTGGACCTCACCGGGGCCATCGCCGCCGACGGTCCCGGCGCGGCGTACGCGCTGGAGGCGGCCGCCGCGGATACCCTGAAGAGGGTGGTCCGTCCGGCGCTGGACCCGTTCGCCCAGGACTGGACCAATGCGCCGGGTACAAAGCGGCTACTCTCGTTCCTGGAGACGAAGACGGTCTGGCACCCGAAGGGGATCTGACCTCCGGCACTCCGGGTAACAACTCCACAGACTGGCCGTCCCCAGTGCCCTCACCCCCCCAGGGCCCGGACGGTCACAGGACGGACCCGCGCCTCTCCCCCCCTGGCGCGGGTCCGTCGGCGTTCCCGGGGTGCTCCCGCCGTCGGCCCGTCGACTTTCGTCACCCGCGCCGCCGACTTTCGACGCTCCCGCCCGCCCCACCGGCCCGGCCAGAATCACCGGTGACGGAGACGGCCGGGGGAACGACCGGGGGGACGCATGGGCGAGTTCATCGGCGAGCTGACGGCACTGTTCGCGGACGGCTTCTACCGCACGTGGCACGTGGCCCGCACCAGGCGGCGGCTGGCCGCGGGCCGCCCGGTCAGGGTGCCCTGCTCGGCCCGGTCCGAGCGGCAGCCCGACTACGTCAACGGCAGCCTGCGCATCAGGCCCGGCGCCGACACCGTGGCCCTGGTCACCCGCGACACCGGCCGGTGCGAACTGCCCGCCGGCGGGACCTTCCACGAGCCCGAGCCCGACACCTGGCACAGCCCGGACTGGGCCGCCACCGCCTACCGGCCGCCCGGCGCCGACGAACCGGTCTACCTCCAGGTGGACAGCCGCTACCTGCCGATGGTCCACGTCGCCCTCGCCGACCCGGCGTCACAGTCGAAGCCAGGGGCACGGTAGAAGGTCCGCCCCGGCCGGTTTCGGCAACCGGCCGGGATGCGTCAGACTGGTGTCCCGTGAGTGACTCCCCCATGAACCCCGCACCGACCGGGCATGCCCGGGTGATCCTGCTCTCCGGGCCCTCCGGGTCGGGGAAGTCCTCGCTCGCCGAGCGCAGCGGCCTGCCGGTGCTCCAGCTCGACGACTTCTACAAGGACGGGGACGACCCGACCCTGCCGCGGCTGCCGGACGGCGCCGTCGACTGGGACTCCCCGCTGGCCTGGCACCGCGACCAGGCCGTCGCCGCGATCCGCGCCCTGCACGAGCACGGCCGCACCGACGTCCCGGTGTACTCGATCCCGGACAACGGCCGGATCGGCACCCGCGGCCTGGAGCTGGACGGGGCGGACGCGTTCATCGCGGAGGGCATCTTCGCCGCCGAGATCACCGCCGAGTGCGCCGACCAGGGCCTGCTCGGCGACGCCCTGTGCCTGCGCAACGGCGCGCTCACCACGGCCTGGCGCCGGCTGCGCCGGGACGTCCGGGAGGGCCGCAAGTCGCTGCCGGTGCTGCTGCGCCGGGGCCTGCGGCTGATGCGGGCCGAGCGGTCCATCGTCGGACGGCAGGTCGCGCTCGGCTCGTACGCGTGCGCCGGGCCGGAGGCCGAGCGGCGGATCCGCGCCGCGACCCGGGCCGGCGAGCTCTCCGCCGCCTGAACCCCGTACGGCCGAGCCCGGTACGGCCGAACCCCCAGGGCATGACGAAGGGCCCGGTGCGTCTCCCCCGCACCGGGCCCTTCGCCTTCCCCGAACGGTCTTCGGCTCCCCCACGGGCGTGCTCCCCCGAGCCGCTGCCCCCGGACCGTGACCGTCCGCTTCCCGTCCCCCGACGGGAGTCCTCGTTACGCGACCAGCTCGCCGAACGCCCGGACGGTGTCGCCGGACTTGTTCAGGTGCTCGTCCTCGCGCAGCCGGCGCAGGGCGCGCCAGATGCTGCTCTTGACCGTGCCGACGCTGATCCCCAGCACGCCGGCGATCTCCGGGTCGGTCTTGCCCTCGTAGTACCGCAGCACCAGCATGGTGCGCTGGTTCTCCGGCAGCTTCGCCAGCGCCTGCCAGAGCACGGTGCGCAGCTCGGTGCCGCCCATCGCGTCGGTGTCGCCGGCCGTCTCCGGCAGCTCCTCGGTCGGGTACTCGTTGACCTTGCGGCGCCGCCAGGCGGAGATGTGCAGGTTGGTCATGGTGCGGCGGAGGTAGCCCCCGACCGCGGCCTTGTCGGTGATCCGGCCCCAGGCCCGGTAGGTGCTGAAGAGCGCGCTCTGCAGCAGGTCCTCGGCCTCGTAGCGGTCACCGGTCAGGTGGTAGGCCGTGGCGTACAGGGAGGCGCGGCGCTCGCGCACGTACGCGGTGAACTCCGTGATGTGGTCCTCCGCGACGGCCGGGTGCTCCCCCTGCGCGCCTCCCTGCCCGGCCTCGGTGGTGCGGGCCGCCGCGGGGTTCAGCCGCAGCAGCGTCGCACCGGCGGCCTCGCGACCGGTCGGCTCCCCCGAACCGACCGTCCGCAGACCGTTCCCCCCGGTCCCCCGGTTCCCCCCCGGGGCGTCCTTGCCCTCGACGCGGACGGGGAGGATCCCCCGCAGCGTGAGGGTGGTGGCGGAGTCGGCCGAACTCCCCAGACGGCCGATCCCGTACAGCTCCCCCGTCCTGCCGCCGCCGCTCACCCGACGGGCGACAGGGTTTCCACCGGTGCTGTGCGCGCACCCCCGCACGGTCACGGCACCGGAGTTCTCGTCGGTCCTGACCTCGTACCGGGTCCGGTGGGACGTGGCTGACGAACGCGCGGTGCGGACAGCCGGGTTGGTCCGGGTCTGAAGCGTGGCGTTCATCGTGCGCCCCCTGGGTCGGTACGAGCGGTTCCGGTAGCCGCCCTTCAGCCGGCCTTGCGGCCCGCTGTCCTGCGGCGACATGGAAAATCCTGCCCGCCGGTTGTGATGGCGCTGTCCGCCGACTGTCACAGGGGTGTCACAGGAGCCGTCCGAAAGTCCCGGACCGCCCCCCTGTGAACCTGACGCCGGTGGCACGCGTTCCGGTTCCAGAAGGGACGGTGGGTGGTCCGGGGGGTGATTCGGCGCTGCCGGTGGGCCAAAATGGGGCCGTGCCTTTCCTCCTTCTGATCGAGGACGACGACGCCATCCGGACCGGCCTCGAACTCGCCCTCACCCGCCAGGGCCACCGCGTGGCCACCGCTGCCTCCGGTGAGGACGGTCTGCGTCTCTTCAAGGAGCAGCGGCCCGACCTGATCGTGCTCGACGTGATGCTGCCCGGCATCGACGGCTTCGAGGTGTGCCGCCGGATCCGCCGCACCGACCAGCTGCCGATCATCCTGCTGACCGCCCGCTCGGACGACATCGACGTGGTGGTGGGTCTGGAGTCCGGCGCGGACGACTACGTCGTGAAACCGGTGCAGCCGCGGGTGCTGGACGCCCGGATCCGGGCGGTGCTGCGGCGCGGCGAGCGGGAGAGCTCGGACTCCTCGGCCTACGGCACCGTGGTGATCGACCGCGCGGCGATGACCGTCACCAAGGACGGACTCGACCTCCAGCTCACCCCGACCGAGCTGCGGCTGCTGCTGGAGCTCAGCCGCCGCCCCGGCCAGGCGCTCTCCCGCCAGCAGCTGCTGCGGCTGGTCTGGGAGCACGACTACCTCGGCGACTCCCGCCTGGTGGACGCGTGCGTGCAGCGGCTGCGGGCCAAGGTCGAGGACGTGCCGTCCGCGCCGACGCTGATCCGCACCGTCCGCGGGGTGGGCTACCGGCTGGACCCGCCGGCCTGACCCCGCGACCCGGCCGCCGGCCCCTCCCCCGACCTCTGAACTCCCGTACCACGACAGGCTCTTGTGACTGACCATCAGACGACTGCCCGGCGGTTCTCGACGGGCCGGTGGCGTCGGCTGCGCTCCCTGCGGGTGCGGCTGATCGCGGTGTTCGCGGCCGTCGCGCTGCTCGCCGCCGTCTCGGCCTCCGGCATCGCGTACTGGCTGAACCGCGACGCGGTGCTCAAGCGCGCCCAGAACACCGTGCTGAACGACTTCCGGGTCTCGCTCACCCGCAACGTCTCCGACCTGCCGCTGAACGCGACCTGCCAGGAGCTGGCCTCGCTGGCGTCCACCGTGGCCAGCTCCGGCCTGACGTACGACGTGGTGGTGGTCGACGCGGCGCACCCGGAGTGCCCGGCCTCCTCCGACCCCGCGCACTTCACCCTGGCCGACGTGCCGACCGCGCTGCAGTCCACCGTCGCCAAGCCGCGCGAGATCACCGAGAACAACCCGTACCCGTACCACCTGTACTGGCAGCGGCAGAACCTGGAGGGCCGGCCGTTCGTGATCGGCGGCACCAAGGTGGTGCCGAACGGCCCGACGGCGTACATGTTCAAGTCGCTGGAGAACGAGCGGGCCGACCTCAACACCCTGGGCTGGTCCCTGGCGATCGCCACGCTGTTCGCGCTGATCGGCTCGGCGCTGCTCGCCCAGGCCGCCTCGGCCACCGTGCTGCGGCCGGTCAAGCGGCTCGGCGACGCCGCCCGGCGGCTCGGCGAGGGGCACCTGGACACCCGGCTGGAGGTCGACGGCTCGGACGAGCTCGCCGACCTGGCGAGGACCTTCAACCGGACGGCGGAGCAGCTGCACGAGCAGGTCGAGGAGCTGAGCGCGCGCGAGGCGCAGAGCCGGCGGTTCGTCGCCGACATGTCGCACGAGCTGCGCACCCCGCTGACCGCGATGACCGCCGTGACGGACATCCTGGAGGACGAGGCCGAGTCGCTGGACCCGATGATCGAGCCGGCCGTCCGGCTCGTGGTCAGCGAGACCCGGCGGCTGTCCGACCTGGTGGAGAACCTGATGGAGGTGACCCGCTTCGACGCCGGTACCGCCAGGCTGGTCGCCGACGAGGTGGACATCGCCGACCTGATCATGTCCTGCATCGACGGGCGGGCCTGGTACGACGCGGTCGAACTGGACGCCCCGCGCGGCATCCTGGCCGTGGTCGACCCGCGCCGGCTCGACGTGGTCTTCGCCAACCTGATCGGCAACGCGCTGAAGCACGGCGGCTCGCCGGTGCGGGTCAAGGTCCGGCAGGACGGGGAGTCGGTCGTGGTCGAGGTCTCCGACAGCGGCCCGGGCATCCCGGAGGACGTGCTGCCGCACGTCTTCGACCGCTTCTACAAGGCGGACCGGGGGCGGGCCCGCTCGGAGGGCAGCGGCCTCGGCCTGTCGATCGCGATGGCCAACGCGCAGATACACGGGGGAACGATCACGGCGGCGAACGGGGAGGTCGGCGCGGTGTTCACCCTGACGCTGCCGCTGGCCCCGCCGCCTCCGCCGTCCGCGGGCGAGGCCGAGGGCGGCCCCGCCGGCGACGCCGCCGAGGACAAGGACGCCACGTGACCAGCCCCACCGACACCGTTGTCCCCCGCACCGTCCTGCGCCGCGGCGCCGGCGTGCTGCTGCTGGTCGCGCTGGCCTCCGGCTGCGGCATCCGGCCGACCGCCGTGCCGGTCGACGCCGGCGCGCCCGCCAGCCGGACGGCCTGCCCGACCTCCCCGCACATACCGGCGGCCCTGGCCACCCCGCCGGGCCCGGCCCCGACCGTGTCCCCGACCCGCGGCACCAAGGCGGGCGTGAGCCCGAGCCCGTCGCCCACCCCGGTGGCGCCGGGCAGCCCGCCGCCGGACAACGTGTTCAGCGCGGTGCCGACGGCCTCGCCCTGCCGGTAGCCCGCCCTGGGGGTGGGCCGCCCGGCGGGTGGGCCGCCGGCAAGGGGCGGGAGGGGGCGGGAAGGGGGTTCGGGGGCGCGTTTGGGAATGTTCACGCCGGGTGTGGAACCGACGTGACGTCGGCCCACGTCCTTCCCCCCGTGCAGCGAGATGGCACCAGGACACGCGACGAGCGTTCCGGCGCGGGGACCGAGAGCAACCCGGCGGCGGCCGTCCACCGTCCCCTCCGGTTGGCCGGACTGGCGGGCCTCACCGGCCACCTGGCACTGGTGCTCTGGCTGGTGCTGAGACCGCTGCCGGTGGCCTGGGTGTACGACGCCAACCTGACGCCGTTCGCCTCGCTCCGCTCCTCCAGCGGCTGGCAGGTGGTCGGCGAACTCCTGCTGCTGGCCCCGCTCGGGGTCCTGCTGCCGCTGGCCGGCGGCCGGCTCCGGGCCCCCTGGCTGCCGTCCTTCCTGCGCACCACCGGCGCCTCCGCGCTGCTGGCGACCGCGCTGGAGTTCCTCTCCTCCTGGGCACCCGGGCACGTCCTCAACGTGGACCACATCCTGCTCGCCGTGGTCGGCGTGGCCGTCGTCCACCTCGCGCTCGTCCCGGGCCTGCGGCACCTGCTGCGGGACCGGCGGCCGCGGGTGCCCCGGATGACGGTGCTCTCGGTGCCGCCGGCCGTCGCCTCGGTCGCCGCCGCCACCTCGGCCGCGGCCGCCACCTCGGTCGCCGCCGTCACGCCCGCCGCCCGGCGGCGCGCCTACGCGGAGCCGACGCCCCCGGCCGGCTGAACCGGCCCCGGGTCCCGGACCACCCGGCCGCCGACCTCGACCAGCCCACCCGGGCGCGGCCCGGCCAGCAGCCGCGAGCCCCGGCCCTGGGTGATGGTCAGCGCCCGGCCGAGGTGCGCGGCCAGCAGCAGGGCGGCCGCACCGGTCGCCTCGTCCTCGTCGATCCCGTCGCCCCGCCCGGGGAAGGCCCGGGCCCGGACGGTGCCGGCCGCCTCGTCCTGCCAGGCCCAGGCGTAGACCCACTCCCCCGGCGGCGGCACCTCCAGCGCCTCCACCTCGGCCGCCGAACCGTACGGCCGCAGCGTGCGCCCCGGGGCCCACTCGGGCCGGGCCTCGATCCGGATCAGCCCGCCCTCGCGCCGCACGGCCACCTCGCCGGCGGCCGTGACCAACCGGTCCACCCCGAGCAGCCAGGCGGCGCCCACGCACGGGTGGCCGGCGAACGGCAGGCGCACCGACGGGGTGTAGATGTCGATCTCCCCGCGCTCCGGGTCGTCGACGAACACCGTCTCGCTGAAGCCCAGTTCGCGCGCGACCCGCTGCCGGTCCGCGCGACCCGGCACGGCGGCGCCGTCGCGCACCACCCCGAGCGCGTTCCCGTGGCTCCCGTCGGGCCCGCAAAAGACCCGCAGCACCTCAAACCCCGTCATTTCCCCACCTCGTCTACTCCCGCTCCGGACCGGCGCAATGACACCGTGACACAAAGGCGGCGACGGATGTCGGCCGCCTCCAGTACTGTGCGCTGTCGTCCCCGAACGGTTCCCGCCGTTTTTCTCCTTCCCTTCCCAGGAAAGCCCCCGTGAACAATCTCGACTTCAGCGCCGAACCGCTCTTCTCCTGGTACGTCGTACTGCTGGCCCTCAGCGGCGCCATCATGGTGGCCCTCGGGGTCGCGGCCGGCGGACTGAAGGTCGGCCTGCGCATCCTCAACCTCGTCCTCGGCCTCGCGTTCCTGGGGTACGCCTACTACCTGGCGTTCGTCTTCGAGGGCGGCACGTACACCATCTTCTTCAAGGCGTTCATCCTGCCGGTCGGCATGATCGTCGCCTCGGTGAAGGCGCTGGTGGAGCGCAGCAACGCCAAGAAGCAGCCCGCGCAGGCGGCCGCCCCGTTCGACCCGAACGCGCCGCAGGGGGCGTTCAACCCGAACGCGCCGTTCAACCCGAACGCCGCCCAGCAGGCGCCGTTCAACCCCAACGCGCCGTTCAACCCCAACGCCCCGCAGGCCCCGTACGCCGCGCAGCCGGGCGCGCCCGTCCCGCCGCCGGCCGGTGCCCCCGTGCCGCCCGCCCCGGCGCCGGGCGCCTCGCCGTACCAGCCGGGTGTCCCGCCGCAGCCGGTGGCGGACAACCCGTACGCGCAGCCGCAGCCGCCGCAGCACCCGGCCGGCTGATCGCGCCGAGCCGAGCCGTACCGCCGTACGAACGCCGGAAGGCCCGCCCGTCACCCGCTGCGAAGCGGCGACGGACGGGCCTTCCGGCGTGTCCGGCTCAGTCCCCGGTGCCGCCCCGCACGCGGTTGCGGCGCCACGCCACCACCAGGGTGCCGAGGCCGAGGGCGATCGCGGTCGCCCCGGTGATCGCCATCGGCTCCGTGGCCCTGCCGCCGCCGGTGGAGGCCAGCCCGCCGTCCCCGGCCGGGGCGGCGGCGGTGACCACCGGCGAGCCGGCCCCCGCCGGGCTCGGCGACGTGCCGGTGGCCCGCACGACCGGGAGGACCGGGGCGGCGGCCCGCTCCGGCAGGTCCGGGTCCGGGGCGGAGTCCACGAAGGTCGGAGCGGGTGCGGCGGTGGCGCCCGTCGCGGCCACGGTGATGAAGTCGGCCGCCGGACCGGCCGCCTCGGCCGCGCTCTCGCCCCGCTCCGGCAGGGTGCGCGACACGGCCGTCAGGGACTCGAACAGGATCGGCGCGTCCTTGGTGAAGGCCAGCCGGAGGTCGACGGTGCGGCTCTCGCCCTTCGCCAGCGTGATGACGTCGGCGTCCCCGTCCCCGGTCCGCAGCGCGAAGTCGAGCCGGTTCGGGTGCTCCGGGCCGCGGCCCGGGGTGGCGCCCCGCCACTGCCCGTCGGCGCCACGGAACTCCAACTCGACCGTGTCCGAAGGAAGTTCGGCCGCCCCCTGGAACACGACCGCGGGCACGACCCGCAGCTCCCGGCCGCTCCGGTTGGTGAGGACCAGTGTGAACGGCTTCGCCTCGCCGCCCACCGTGAACACGACGGGCACGCCGTGGAGCCCGACCTCCGCGGTGGCCGCCGGGGCGGGCGGCGCCGTGGCCGGTGCGGTGGTCGGCGCGGTGGTCGGCGCCCCCGCCGGAACGATGACCAGCTCCGGGCGGCCGCTGCTCGCGTCGGTGGCGCGCTGCTCCGGCGGCAGGGCCGGGTCCGAGACCACGGAGTCGAAGCCCGGTGCCACCCGGCCGGCCGGGGCGTCGGCGGTGACGGTGAGCCGCAGCCGGTAGACGGCCTCGGCGCCGGCCGGCAGCGACAGCACGGCGGGCTGGTCGAGCGCCCAGACGGCGCCCGTGCCCGCGGGGTTCGCCCTGGCGTCCTGCCACCGGGTGCCGCCGGGCGCCCGGTACTCCAGCCGGAAGTGGCCCTGCCCCGCGCCGGCGCCGGCGTCCGCGACGACGAAGGCCGAGGACGGCACGTCCAGCCGGTGGTCGGCGGTGTTCCGGAGCGTCGCGGTGAACTCCACCGGCGCGCCCCCCGCCGTGACGGTGCCGGGAAGGCCGCCGAAGGCAATCGTGACCGGCGAGGGGCGGGTCCGGGCGCCCGGGGACAGCGCGACGGCCTCCGGCGCGGCGAAGACGGCCGCGACCCCGACGGCGGCCAGGCCGGAGGCCAGGGTGACGGCGGTGGTCGCGGTCAGGAATCTGCGCTGCCGAATGTGCAATCCAACCTCACGGGAGAATGCGGGAAAGAACCCATCAGGACGTGAAATCGCTTGCACGGGAGATCGTTTCGCAACAGTGTCGGGCTTTCGTCCGCCCCCCGGCCGACCGCGATCGGCAGCATCCTACCGAGCCCCGTCCGGCGGTCCGGACCGAGGACCGCGCTCGGTTCCCCGGGACCACCCCGAGGGAACCCCGACATCCGGCTACGACTCCCCGGTGACCCTTCGGGGCCGGGAATCACCTGCCGGGCTGAGGCCCGGGGGCCGACGGCGGCGGAGGATGGAACCAGCCCACCGGACCTGCCGGACCGGGCCGCCACCCCAGGGAGAGAATCATGAGTGCGCGCCTCGCCCGTCCTCGCCGCAACCGCGTCCTCGCCGGTGTCTGCGCCGGGATCGCCGAACGCTTCGGCCTGACCCCGTGGACCGTCCGCGTGATCTTCCTGCTCTCCTGCCTGCTGCCCGGCCCCCAGTTCCTGCTCTACCTGGCCCTCTGGGTGCTGCTCCCCCAGGAGCCGTAAGCCCGGCGGCCCGGGGCCCGTCCTCGGCCCGGCGGCCCGGGGCGACCGGGCCTCACCGCACGGCGACGGGCCGCCCGCCCCGGGGTCTCCGGGGTGGGCGGCCCGTCGCCGTGCCGTGGGCCGTGGCTCAGCCGGTCAGGCCGGGGATGGCCGGGAGGGTGCTGGTCAGCCCGCCGATCGGGGTCTTGTCCAGACCGGGGATGGTCGGGAGCGCGGCGCGCTGCTGGGCGGCGCGCTGCTCGGTGACGCCGGCCAGCGGGGTGTCCCCGGCGGGGACGGCCTTGCCGACGCTCGGGGCGAGGGTGCCCAGCGTCTCGGTCACCTTGCCGGCGGCGGGCAGCTTGGCGGCGGTGTCGGTGACCGCACCGGTCACCGCCGGGTTCGTCAACGCGCCGGTGGGCAGCCCGAGGCCGCCGGCCGCCTGGCCGTCGGCCGCGGAGGCGGCACCGGCGCCGACCGCCACGATGGCGATGCCGAGCGCCGCGGTACCGGCGGCCTTGAGAGCCTGCTTCATGGTTGGTCCCCTTTGGGTCCTCGTCGGTCGCCGACTTCGCGCACGGGACCGGCGGACGGGCGACCGCCGCCGCGACGTTTCGGCATGACTGGCACACCGTAGTGAGCAGGTCACGCGGGAGCCAAAGGGCGTTCACTCACCCGAGTGAGTAGTCGGATGAACACCAACCCCCTTGCAGGAGCCTGGAGTTCATCCGACCGGCGCGCGCCGGGGCGCCGCGCCCCGGAGGCTCAGTTGCCGCCGGTGCCCGCGCTGAACAGCCACTCCGCCTTCAGCTCGGCGTAGCCCGGCTTGATCACGTCGCTGATCATCGCCAGCCGCTCGTCGAAGGGCAGGAACGCGGACTTCATCGCGTTCACCGTGAACCACTCCAGGTCGCCCAGGGTGTAGCCGAAGGCGTCCACCACGTGGCCGAACTCCCGGCTCATGCTGGTGCCGCTCATCAGCCGGTTGTCGGTGTTCACGGTGACCCGGAACTTCAGCCGGCTGAGCAGCCCGATCGGGTGCTCGGCGTACGAGGCGGCGGCGCCGGTCTGGATGTTGGAGGTCGGGCACATCTCCAGCGGGATGCGCTTGTCGCGCACGTACGCGGCCAGCCGGCCGAGCTCGACCGTGCCGTCCTCGCCCACCGTGATGTCGTCGACGATCCGCACGCCGTGGCCGAGCCGGTCGGCGCCGCAGCACTGCAGGGCCTCCCAGATCGACGGCAGGCCGAAGGCCTCGCCCGCGTGGATGGTGAAGTGGTTGTTCTCGCCCTTGAGGTAGTCGAAGGCGGCCTGGTGGCGGGTGGGCGGGTAGCCGGCCTCGGCACCGGCGATGTCGAAGCCGACGACGCCCGAGTCCCGGTGGCGGTTGGCCAGTTCGGCGATCTCCTGCGAGCGGGCGGCGTGCCGCATCGCGGTGATCAGGGTGCCGACGCGGATCCGGTGGCCGGCCGCGCGGGCGTTGGCCTCGCCGAGGCGGAAGCCCTCCTGGACGGCCTCGACGACCTCGTCCAGGCTCAGTCCGGCCTCCAGGTGCTGCTCGGGGGCGTAGCGGACCTCGGCGTACACGACGCCGTCGGCGGCCAGGTCCTCGGCGCAGTCCGCGGCGACCTTGATCAGCGCCTCACGGGTCTGCATCACGGCGCAGGTGTGCGCGAAGGTCTCCAGGTAGCGGACCAGCGAGCCGGAGTCGGCGGCCTCGCGGAACCACTCGCCGAGCTCCTTGGGCTCGGTGGTGGGCAGGCCCTGGTAGCCGCAGGCGGCGGCCAGCTCGACCACGGTCTCCGGGCGCAGCCCGCCGTCCAGGTGGTCGTGCAGGAGGACCTTCGGCGCGCGGCGGATCTGGTCGGGAGTGGGGATGCGCGGGCCGGTGCCCGCGGTGGTGACGGGGATCTGCTGTTCCATTGCGGAAATATAGCCCCTACGCGCGTAGACCGACCACCGCGAACACCGCCGGATGGTCCAAACTCCACCCGGAATTCCACCGACCGGTCCATACGATCCACCAAAGCGTCAACCGCCCGCCGCCGCGGGCCCGGTCGCGCCGCACCACGGCGTCAGTCGCGCCGCACGACGGCGTTCTCAGTCGTGCTGCAGCAGCCGCCCGCGCCGGGACAGCACGAAGTCCCGGAACGCCCGCGCCGGCGGGGCCAGCGGCCGCCCCGCCGCCCAGGCCAACCCGATCGCCCGCCGGGTCCGCGGCGCCGTCACCTCCAGCTCCACCACCCCCGGCCGCGGCACCAGGGCCGGCGGCAGCAGCGCCACCCCCAGCCCGGCCGCCACCAGCCCGCGCAGCGTCTCCGCCTCCTCCCCCTCGAACGCCAGCCGGGGGACGAACCCGGCCTCCGCGCAGAAGCCGTCCGTGATCGCGCGCAGCCCGTACCCCTGCTCCAGCCCGACGAACGGCTCCTCGGCCACCTCCGCCAGCCGGATCCGCCGCCGCCCGGCCAGCCGGTGGTCCGCCGGGACGACCAGGTGCAGCCGCTGCTCGTCCAGCGGCCGGGCGGCGAACGCCGGGTCCTCCGGCAGCGGCGCGACCAGGCAGAGGTCCAACTCCCCGGCCCGCAGCCGCTCCAGCATCGCCGCGCCGTAGTCCTGCACCAACTGGAACCGCACCCGCGGGTGCTCCGCGCGGAAGCCGCGCAGCAGCGCCGGCACCGCGTCCGGCCCCATCGTGTGCAGGAAGCCGAAGGCCACCAGGCCCACCGCCGGATCCGCCTCCGCCCGGGCCGCCTCCGCACCCCGCTCCAGCTCGGCCAGCGCCCGCTCCACCGAGGCCAGCAGCAGCCGGCCCGCCCTGGTCAGCCGGACCGTACGGCCCTGGCGGGCCAGCAGGTCCACCCCCAGCTCCTCCTCCAGCCCGGCCACCGCGCGCGACAGCGTCGGCTGCGGCACCCCGAGCAGCGCGGCCGCCTGGGTCACGTGCTCCAGCCGGGCCACCGCCGCGAACCGGGCCAGCCGGGGCGCCAGCAGCACGGCCGGCTCCTCCGGCCCCAACTCGGCCACCCGGTACCGCTGTTCCCCACCGTCCACCGATTCCGGACCGGACATCCCCGCACCACCTCGACTCATACGCCAGTGCATCGATCATCCACACTTCATGCATTGGACGCATCAACGCCGACAGGCCTACGGTCGACGACATGCAGCCCGCCGATACCGGGGCATCCGTGACCACCCCGGATGCCCCCGCCACCGCCCCCACCACCCTCACCGCCGACGACCGCCACCGCCCCGGCCAGCGCGCCTTCCGCCGCGCCAACCTCGCCCTGTTCGCCGCCGGGGTCGCGACCTTCGTCCTGCTCTACTCCACCCAGGGCCTGCTGCCGATCCTCTCGGCCGACCTCGACCTCACCCCCGGCCAGGCCAGCTGGACGGCCTCCGCCGCCACCCTCGGCCTCGCCCTCGGGCTGCTCCCGGCCAGCGCGCTCTCCGACCGGTACGGCCGCACCGCGGTGATGACGGCCTCCACCCTCGCCGCCTCCGCGTTCGCCCTCGCCCTGCCCTTCGCGCCGGACCTCACCACCCTCGTCGTCCTGCGCGTCCTCCAGGGCGCCGTCCTCGCCGGGCTCCCCGCCACCGCCATGGCCTACCTCGCCGAGGAGGTCCACCCCAGCGCCCTGCCCTCCGCGATGGGCCTGTACGTGGCCGGCAACAGCATCGGCGGCATGGGCGGCCGACTGCTCTCCGGCTGGACCGCCGCCGGACTCGGCTGGCGCTGGGGCCTCGCCGCCTCCGCCGTCCTCGCCCTGCTCGCCACCCTCGCCTTCCGGCTGCTGATCCCCGCCGCCCGGCACTTCACCCCGGCCCCGGTGGACGCCCGCGCGCTCACCCGCACCGTCGGACGGCACCTGCGCAACCCGCTGCTGCTACGGCTGTACCTGCTCGGCATGCTGTTCATGGCGGTGTTCGGCGCGGTCTACAACACCGTCGGCTACCGGCTGATCGCCGCACCCTTCCACCTGCCGGAGTCGATCGCCGCCTCGATCTTCGTGGTCTACCTGGTCGGCACCGGCACCTCCGCCGCGGCCGGCCGGCTCGCCGGCCGCCTCGGCCGGCGCGGCGCCCTCTACGTCTCCATCGGCGTGACCGCGGCCGGCCTGCTGCTCTCCCTCGCCGAATCCCTCACCTGCGCCCTGCTCGGCCTGGTCCTGATCACCGCCGGCTTCTTCGCCGGCCACGCCACCGCCTCCTCCTCCGTCGGCCGCACCGCCACCGAGGGCCGCGCCCAGGCCTCCGCCCTCTACCTGATCGCCTACTACCTCGGCAACAGCCTCGGCGGCACCCTCGGCGCCGACGCCTACCACGCCACCGGCTGGCCCGGCGCCGCCACCGTCGGCCTCACCGCCATGGCCCTCGCCGCCGCCGTCACCCTCTACGCCACCCGCCAGGCCCACACCACCGCCCGGCGAACGGTCGCGGACGCTTGACGGCGGCCGCCGATACACTCCGGAATATGAGCATCGATCCTGCTGTGTACGCCCGGTTGCTCGAGATCGCGGATCAGCTGCCGAAGGTGCCGGGGATAGGGAAGATCGAGATCGCCGACGGCCAGATCGTCATGATGATGTCGCCCGTGAAGCGCCACGAGCTCGCCGTGCTGCGCCTCTCCCGGCAGCTCAACGCCCAGTTGCCGACGACCCACCCGGGTCACATCGCCTACCACGGCGCGGACCTCCAGGACGCGGGGCTCGGCCGACTGCGCAACCCGGACCTGATGGTGTTCCCCGAGGCGACCCTGGAGGGCGAGCAGCGGGCGGTCCTCCCGCACGAGGTTCTGCTCGTCGTGGAGATCGTCTCCAAGTCCAACCCGGAGAACGACTACCACGACAAGGTGCGCGACTACTCGGCCATGGGGATCCCGTTCTACCTGCTCGTCGATCCCCGCACGGGCACGGGCGTCGTGCACTCGGAACCCGGCTACGAGTCCCGGGAGAAGTTCGCCTTCGGCGACACGATCGCCGTCGGCCCCTGGACGCTCGACACCGGCAGTCTGCTCACGTACGCCTGACGCACAGGAGCCCGCACCCGGGTGGCGGGTGCGGGCTCCTCGTCACCCGGCTCGCAGACCTTCCGGGCCCACAGCGCCCGGGTGACCTCGGCAGTCCCCCGCATACGCCTCTTGAAGCGGTCGACTCCCGTGTGCGGCAGCGTAGAGCACGCTGCCGCACACGCGGTGGCCGTATGACTACGCGATGCGGTCGAGGACGATCGGGTTCGGGGTGAAGGCGGTGCCCGCCGGGGCGACCTCGATGCCGCCGGCCAGGGCCTCGACGGCGTAGTCGAAGCGCTCGGGGGTGTCGGTGTGCAGGGTCAGCAGGGGCTGGCCGGCCACCACGGTGTCGCCGGGCTTGGCGTGCATCTCGATGCCGGCGCCGGCCTGCACCGGGTCCTCCTTGCGGGCGCGGCCGGCGCCCAGGCGCCAGGCGCTGACGCCGATCGCGTAGGCGTCCAGCGTGGTGAGCACGCCGGAGGCGGGGGCCGGGATGACGTGCTGCTCGCGGGCGACCGGGAGCGGGGCGTCGACGTCGCCGCCCTGGGCGGCGATCATGCGGCGCCAGTGGTCCATCGCGGTGCCGTCGCGCAGCGCGTCCGCCGGGTCCTTGCCGTGGACGCCGGCCGCGGCGAGCATCTCGCGGGCGAGCGCGAGGGTGAGCTCGACGACGTCGGCCGGGCCGCCGCCGGCGAGCACCTCGACGGACTCGCGGACCTCCAGCGCGTTGCCCGCGGTGAGGCCGAGCGGGGTGGACATGTCGGTGAGCAGGGCGACGGTGTTGACCCCGGCGGTGGTGCCCAGGCCGACCATGGTGCGGGCGAGTTCGCGGGCGTCGTCCAGGTTCTTCATGAACGCCCCGGAGCCGACCTTGACGTCCAGGACGAGCGCGCCGGTGCCCTCGGCGATCTTCTTCGACATGATCGAGGAGGCGATCAGCGGGATGGCCTCGACGGTGCCGGTGACGTCGCGCAGCGCGTACAGCTTCTTGTCGGCGGGCGCGAGGCCGTCGCCGGCCGCGCAGATCACCGCGCCGACGGAGCCCAGCACGTCCATCATCTCCTCGTTGGAGAGCAGGGCGCGCCAGCCGGGGATGGACTCCAGCTTGTCCAGGGTGCCGCCGGTGTGGCCGAGGCCCCGGCCGGAGAGCTGCGGGACGGCGGCGCCGCAGGCGGCGACCAGCGGGGCGAGCGGCAGGGTGATCTTGTCGCCGACGCCGCCGGTGGAGTGCTTGTCGCTGGTGGGCAGCGGCAGCGAGGAGAAGTCCATCCGGACACCGGAGCGGATCATGGCGTCGGTCCAGCGGCTGATCTCGTGCGGCTTCATGCCGTTCAGCAGGATCGCCATCGCCAGTGCGGACATCTGCTCGTCGGCGACCTCGCCGCGGGTGTAGGCGTCGATGACCCAGTCGATCTGAGCGTCGCTCAGTTCTCCGCGATCGCGCTTGGTCCTGATGACGGAGATGGCGTCCATGCGTGCTCCAAGAGGGGTTTCAAAAGCGAAGAGTGTCGCGAGATGACCGGGTTCCGGCCCACTCGCGACACTCTACGCGCGTAACAGAAAGGGAGGCTAGAGCCGTTCCGGCCCGAACGCGTCGGGCAGGACCTCGCTCATCGGCTTGATGCCCGAGGCCAGTTCGATCAGCAGCCCCGGCCCGCCGTGCTCGTACAGCAGCTGGCGGCAGCGCCCGCACGGCATCAGCAGTTCGCCGGCGCCGTCCACGCAGGTGAAGGCGACCAGCCGGCCGCCGCCGGAGGAGTGCAGCGCGGACACCAGCCCGCACTCGGCGCACAGCCCCAGCCCGTACGAGGCGTTCTCGACGTTGCAGCCCGTGACCACCCGGCCGTCGTCCACCAGCGCGGCCGCGCCGACCGGGAACCTGCTGTACGGCGCGTACGCGCGGCCCATGGCCTCGCGCGCCGCCGAACGCAGCAGCTCCCAGTCGATCGCGGGCGGCGCCGCGGGCCCGTCGGCGGTCACTTGCCCTGGCCCTTGCGGTAGATCTGGCCGTCCGCCTTCGGCATCCGCAGCCGTTGCGCGGCCAGCGAGAGCACCACCAGGGTGATCAGGTACGGCGTGGCGACGATCAGCGGGCGCTGCACCTCGTCGGTGAACGAGTACCAGGCGATCAGGCCGGCCGCCACCACGAAGGAGGCCACCGTCGCGGTGTACTTGCGGCGGTACAGGTGCCAGAGCGCGAGCAGCACCATCGCGATGCCCACGATCAGGATCATCACGTGCACCGACTCCGGGTCGCGCAGCTGGAGGCTGTCGGTGAAGCCGAACAGGCCCGCGCCCATGGCGAGGCCGCCCGGCATCCAGTTGCCGAAGATCATCGCGGCGAGGCCGATGAAGCCGCGGCCGAGGGTCTGGCCGTCCTTGTAGAAGTGCGCCGCGACCAGCGAGAGGTACGCCCCGCCGAGGCCCGCGAAGGCACCGGAGGCGATGACCGCGAGGTACTTGTACTTGTAGACGTTGACGCCCAGCGACTCGGCGGCGGTCGGGTTCTCGCCGCAGGAGCGCAGCCGCAGGCCGAACACCGTGCGCCAGAGCGCGAAGTAGCTGACCACGATCAGCGCGCCGGCCACCAGCACGACCACCGAGATGTTGGTGACCAGGCCGCCGAGCACGCCCGCGACGTCCGAGACCAGGAACCAGTGGTGGTTCTCGATGCTCTTCAGCCCGGAGGACAGGCCCGGGACGGTGATGTACGGCAGCGGGTCCGCCGGCGGGGACTGGTTCTGGCCGGCACCGGCCGAGACGTAGTCCTTGTAGTAGATCCGGTTGACGTACGCGCAGATGCCGGGGATCAGCAGGTTGATGCCGACGCCGGAGACGATGTGGTCGACGCCGAAGGTGACGGTGACGACCGCGTGCAGCAGGCCGCCGAGCGCCCCGCCCAGCATGCCGGCCAGCAGGCCGACCCACGGGTTGACCAGGTAGCCCGCCCAGGCACCGCAGAAGGTGCCGGCGACCATCATGCCTTCGAGACCGATGTTGACCACGCCGGCCCGCTCGGACCAGAGACCGCCCAGACCGGCCATGCCGATCGGCACGGCCGCGCCGAGCGCGGCGGTGATCTGCCCGGAGGAGGTCAGCGAGTGGTTGCCGGTGGCCATGCCCACGGCGGAGAACAGCACCAGGGCGCCCGCGATCAGCAGCAGGACGACCGGCCAGGACAGCTTGCGCTTCTTCGCGGGTCCGCCCGACGGCTCTCCGAGCGGAAAAACGATCCGCTTCCAGTAATCGACCGTGAAGTTCTGGCTCATGCCGCAACCTCCTTGTTGCTGGTCGCGGCGGCCTGGGCGGCGAGCTGGGCGCCGACCTTCTGCTGCTGGCGCTTCAGGCCGTAGCGGCGCACCAGCTCGTACGCGACGACGACGCAGATGACGATGGTGCCCTTCATGACGTCGACGATCTCGAAGGGGAAGCCGCCCTGGAGCGGCAGCACCGAGCCGGTGACGTCCAGGAAGGCGAACAGCAGCGCCGCGAAGGCGATGCCGATCGGGCTGTTCCGGCCGAGCAGGGCGATCGAGATGCCCAGGAAGCCCAGGCCGGGCTGGAAGCTCTGGCCGAAGTAGTGCGAGTTCTGCAGGAGCTCCGGCAGGCCGATCAGACCGGCGATGGCGCCGGAGACGACCATCGAGATGACCACCATGCGCTTGACGTTCACGCCGGAGGCGGTCGCGGCGGACTCCGAGCGGCCGGTGGCGCGCAGGTCGAAGCCGAAGCGGGTGCGGGTCAGCACGAACTGGAAGACCACGCCGACCAGGGCGGCGACGAAGATGAAGCCCCAGAGCGTCCCGCCGGCCGTCTCCATCGCGAAGAAGTGGCTGGACTGCGAGATCGGCTCGGTCTGGATCGAGTTGGTGGTGCCGCTGGTCTTCGGCGCGAAGATGCCGGGGACGAGCAGCAGACCGATGATCGCGGTCGCGATCGAGTTCAGCATGATGGTCGAGATGACCTCGCTGACGCCGCGGTAGACCTTCAGCAGACCGGCGACGCTCGCGTACAGGCCGCCGACCAGCATGGCGGTGACCAGCAGCAGCGGGATCTGGATGAAGGCCGGCAGGTCCACCTTGGCGCCGACGAAGGCCGCGAACAGCGCCGCGACCTTGTACTGGCCCTCGACGCCGATGTTGAACAGGTTCATCCGGAACCCGAACGCGGCGGCCGCGGCGGCCAGGTAGTAGGTGGTGGACCGGTTGAGGATGCCCACCTGGCCGTCCGACTTGCTGGCGTACGTGAGCATCACGTTCCAGGCGTCGAACGGGTTCTTGCCCGAGGTCGCCAGCAGGACGGAACAGATCGCCACGGAGAGCAGGACCGCGAGCACCGGCGCCGCCAGCGCGAGCACGATCCGCTCACCGCTGAACCGCTGGGCCAGGCCGGGCTTCGCGGCTGCGGGATTGGGACTGGTCATGGGTTACTCCCCCGCCTGCGGGTCGTCGGCGGTGTCGGTGGGCTGGTGCCCGGCCTCGGCCCCGGTGCCCTCGGCCGCGACGGCCTGCGCCTCGGCGACGGCCTCCGGCTCGGACTCCAGGTGGCCGCTGGCGGCACCGGTCATCGCGGTACCGAGGTCCTCGGCGGTGACGGTGGCCGGGTCGGCGTCGGCGACCAGGCGGCCGCGGTAGATGACCCGGATGGTGTCGGACAGGCCGATCAGCTCGTCCAGGTCCGCGGAGATCAGCAGGACGGCCAGGCCGGCCCGCTGGGCGACCCGGATGTGCTCCCAGATCTGCGCCTGCGCGCCGACGTCCACGCCACGGGTGGGGTGGGCGGCGATCAGGAGCTTGGGCTGGTGGCTCATCTCGCGGCCGATGATCAGCTTCTGCTGGTTGCCGCCGGAGAGCGAGGCCGCGGTGACCTCGATGCCGGGGGTGCGGACGTCGTACTCCTCGACGATCCGCCAGGTGTCCGTCCGGGCGGCGGCCGGGTCCAGCAGCAGGCCCTTGGAGTTGGGCGCCTCGGTGACGTGGCCGAGGATGCGGTTCTCCCAGAGCGGGGCCTCCAGCAGCAGGCCGTGCTTGTGGCGGTCCTCGGGGATGTAGCCGATGCCGGCCTCGCGGCGGGCCCGGGTCAGGGTGCCGGAGAGGTCCTTGCCGTCCAGGGTGACGGTGCCGGCGTTCAGCGTCAGCATGCCCATGACGGCCTCGACCAGCTCGGCCTGGCCGTTGCCCTCGACACCGGCGATGCCGAGGATCTCGCCCTTGCGGATGCGCAGCGAGATGTCGTCCAGGACGACGCGCTCGATGCCCTCGGCGTCGGTCTTGGCGATCCGCAGGCCCTCGACGTCGAGCATCACGGTGTCGGTGACGGTCGACTCGCGGCTCTCCGGGGAGGGCAGCTCGGCGCCGACCATCAGCTCGGCGAGCTGGCGGGCGGTGACGGCCTTCGGGTCGGCGTCGCCGACCGTCGTGCCGCGCCGGATGACGCTGATCGCGTCGGCCACCGCGAGCACCTCGTGCAGCTTGTGCGAGATGAAGATGACGGTGACGCCCTCGGACTTGAGGTCCCGCAGGTTGTCGAACAGCGCGTCGACCTCCTGCGGGACGAGCACGGCCGTGGGCTCGTCCAGGATCAGGATCTTGGCGCCGCGGTACAGCACCTTGAGGATCTCGACGCGCTGGCGGTCGGCGACGCCGAGGTCCTCGACCAGGGCGTCCGGGCGCACGCCCAGGCCGTACTGGTCGGAGATCTCCTTGATCTTCGCCTTCGCCTTGGCGCCGATGCCGTGGAGCTTCTCGCCGCCGAGGACGACGTTCTCCCACACCGTGAGGTTGTCGGCGAGCATGAAGTGCTGGTGCACCATGCCGATGCCGCGGGAGATGGCGTCGCCGGGGGTGTGGAACTCGCACAGCTCGCCGTTGATCGCGATGGTGCCCTCGTCCGGCTTCTGCATGCCGTAGAGGATCTTCATCAGCGTCGACTTGCCGGCGCCGTTCTCACCCATCAGGGCGTGCACGGTGCCGGTGCGGACGGTCAGGTTGATGTCGTGGTTGGCCACGACACCCGGGAAGCGCTTGGTGATGCCGCGCAGCTCGACGGCCGGTGTCGCCGTCCCCGCGCTGGGGGTGCCGTCCTCGCGCGGGGGGACGGGGTCGGATGCGGTGATGGCGATCTCCTGGTGGTCTGGAGGCGCGTCGTTGCGCTGGGAGGGCCAAGGGGGAACATGGGGAGACGGAACAGGGCCCGGGGGTACGCGTTGAGCGCACCCTGCCGGGCCCCTCCCGTGAACTGTGTCGTGTTGCGTCGCGCTGCCGGGCAGGCGGCAGGCGCTGCGGCGTCCGGGACGCGCGGGCCTTACTGGCCGGCCGGCGCGGTCGGGATCGTGGTGGCGCCGGACTTGATCGCGTCCTCGGCGGCCTTCAGCTTGTCCTGGATGTCGTCGATCTTGTTGCCGGTCTTGGCGAGCGAGACGCCGTCGGCCTTCAGGTCGAACAGCTTGATGCCGGTCGGGGTCTGGCCCTGCTTGACCGACTGGACGTACGAGAACACCGCGGTGTCGACGTTCTTGACCATCGAGGTCAGGATGCTGTTCTTGTACTTCGCCAGGGCCGGCTGGCTGGCCTGGTCGGAGTCGACGCCGATGGCCCAGGCGCCCTGCTTGTTGGCGACGGCCTCGATGGCGCCGTTGCCGGAGGAGCCGGCGGCGGTGTAGATGACGTCCGCGCCCTTGTCGAGCTGGCCCTGGGCGGACTCCTTGCCCTTGTCGGGCGAGGCGAAGCCGGTGAAGTCCGGCGGGGTGCTCAGGTAGGTGGTCTCGACCGTGATGTTCGGGTCGACGGACTTCACACCCGCCTTGTAGCCGGCCTCGAACTTCTTGATCAGCTCGGACTGCACACCGCCGATGAAGCCGACGTGCTTGGCCTTCGACTTGTTCGCGGCGGCGACACCGGCCAGGTACGAACCCTCCTGCTCGGCGAAGAGCAGCGAGGTGACGTTGGCCGGCTGGTCCTTGTCGTTCGAGTCGATGATCGCGAACTTCACGTTCGGGTTGTCCTTGGCGACCTTGTTGACGGCCGGCTGGTAGACGAAGCCGACCGCGACGATCGTCTTGTAGCCCGCGTCGATCAGGTTCTTGAGACGGGTCTCCTTGTCGGCCTCGGCCTCGCCCTGCTTGGCCTCGGCCTCGGTCACGGAGACGCCCAGCTCGGACTTGGCCTTGTCGAGGCCACGGGCGGCGGAGTCGTTGAACGACTGGTCGCCGCGGCCGCCGATGTCGTAGGCCATGCCGACCTTGAGCGAACCGTCGCCCGAGCCGGCGGAGGAGGAGTTGTCGGTGCTCTTTGCGCCGCAAGCGGCGAGCGAGGCCATGCCCAGGGAACCCGAGAGCACAACCGCGGCGAGCTTCATTGAACGGCGCAAGGGGATATCTCCTTCTACACGCAACCGTTTGGCGTGGTCGGTCGCCACCGTAACGCGCGTAGAACACGGTTGTGTTACGGGGTGCCAGAGCGTTCGGGTTGTTATCAAACCGTGGTCTGATGTTCTTCCTGAGGCTCTATCCCATGCGCGGACGGTGATCCGAGGTCGGTGCGGCCCAGTTTACGGAACCGTTCCGGGCCCCCCGGATCCGACCGTTCCGCTTCACCCGCGCCGCCCCCGGAACCGTCACCCCGCTCCGCCGCGCCCGGCCCGCCGTCAGCTGCCGTCCGCCTCCAGGGCCAGCGCCGAGAACAGCTCCACCCCGATGCCGATCGCCCGCTCGTCCACGTCGAACCGGCCCTGGTGGAGGTCCCGGACGGTGGCGTCGCCGGGCGCCCGGACACCGAGCCGGGCCAGCGCGCCCGGGGCGTGCTCCAGGTACCAGGAGAAGTCCTCGCCGCCCAGGCTCTGCTCGGTTCCCTCGACCACCTGGGCCCCGTCCGCGCCGAAGCGGGCGTTCATCGCCTCGTCCAACCGCGCGACCGAGACCGCCTCGTTGACCACCGGCGGCACCCCGCGGTGGTAGTCCAGCGTCCACTTGGCCCGGTAGGTCTCGGACACCTTGGCGATCAGCTCGTGCAGCAGGTCCGGCGCCTCGCGCCAGCCGTCCAGCTCCAGGCAGCGGACGGTGCCCTCCAGTTCGGCGTGCTGCGGGATGACGTTGGGCGCGGAGCCGGAGGCGATCCGCCCCCAGACCAGGCTGACGCCCCAGCGCGGGTCCATCCGGCGGGCCAGCGCGCCCGGGAGGTCGGCGGCCATCCTGGCGACCGCGGTGACCAGATCGGTGGTCAGGTGCGGACGGGCGGTGTGCCCGCCGGGGCCGTCCAGGTGGAGCACCAGGCGGTCGCAGGCCGAGGTGATCGCCCCGACCCGCAGCGCGATCCGGCCGACCTCCACCTTGGGGTCGCAGTGCACCGCGAAGATCCGCCCGACGCCCGCCATCCCGCCGGCCTTGATCACGTCCAGCGCGCCGCCCGGCATGACCTCCTCGGCGGGCTGGAACACCAGCCGGACGGGCCGGCGCAGCTCGCCGGTGCGGACGGCCTCCGCCAGCACCAGGCCGGTGCCGAGCACCACCGAGGTGTGCACGTCGTGGCCGCAGGCGTGGGCCCGGCCGGGGACGGTGGAGCGGTACGGCACATCGGTCTTGGCGTCGTCGATCGGCAGCGCGTCGATGTCGGCGCGGAAGGCCAGGAACTCCGTCCCCGGCGTGGTGCCGGGCGGGACGATGTCGACGAGCATGCCGGTGCCGCCGGGCAGCACCCGGGGTTCGAGGCCGGCGGCCACCAGACGGTCGCGCAGCAGCCCGGTGGTTCGGAACTCCTGGCGGCCCAGCTCCGGGTGCCGGTGCAGATCACGACGGAAGGCGATCAGCTCGGGCTCCAGCGCCCGGACCCGGTCGCGCAGATCGGCGGCGGGGCGTACGGCGGCCAGAGTGGCGCCCGACTGAGCGGGCTCAGGACGGTTCATCTCCCCAATCGTAGGCCTGTTGGGGGGATTTGGCCCGACTTCCGGAAAACTAGTCCCCGGATGGGCGCATACCGGCCGGACACGTGGGTATGACATCTTGTTTCAGCCGCCTTCCCCGGGTTGCGTGCCCTGTGCAACGATCCCCCGGGCCGGCGGTCACGGCCGCCAACCCCCCTGACGGCACCGGCGGGTTGACGGCAGTTCAGCTGGTGGTCAGAAGCGCTCCACCGGGGCGTACGTCCCCCACACCCCGCGCAGCGCGTCGCACACCTCGCCGACGGTGGCCCGGGCGGCCAGCGCCTCCTTCATCGGGTACAGCACGTTCCCCGTCCCCTCGGCGGTGCGGCGCAGCCCGTCCAGCGCCCGGGTGACGGCGCCGGCCGAGCGCCCGGCCCGCAGCCGGGCCAGCCGCCGCGCCTGCCGCTCCTCGATCGCCGGGTCCACCCGCAGCGGCTGGTACGGCTCCTCCGTGTCCGACCGGAAGCGGTTGACCCCGACCACGGTCCGCTCCCCGGAGTCGGTCTCCTGCTGGAGCCGGTAGGCGGTGCGCTCGATCTCGCCCTTCTGGTAGCCGCGTTCGATCGCGGCCACCGCGCCGCCCTGCTCCTCGATCCGGTCCATCAGCGCCCGCGCGGCGGCCTCCACCCCGTCGGTGAGCGACTCGACGGCGTAGGAGCCGGCGAACGGGTCGACGGTGGCCGTCACGTCGGTCTCGTACGCGAGCACCTGCTGGGTGCGCAGGGCGAGCCGGGCGGCCTTCTCGGTGGGCAGCGCGATCGCCTCGTCGAAGCCGTTGGTGTGCAGCGACTGGGTGCCGCCGAGCACCGCGGCGAGCGCCTGGACGGTGACCCTGGCCAGGTTGACCTCGGGCTGCTGGGCGGTGAGCTGCACCCCCGCGGTCTGGGTGTGGAAGCGCAGCATCTGCGAGCGCGGGTCCCGGGCGCCGAATCCGTCCCGCATGATTCTGGCCCAAATCCTGCGTGCGGCGCGGAACTTGGCCACTTCCTCCAACAGGGTCGTGCGGGCCACGAAGAAGAACGAGAGCCGGGGGGCGAAGTCGTCCACGGCCATCCCGGCGGCAAGCGCGGTACGGACGTAGGCGATGCCGTTGGCCAGGGTGAAGGCGACCTCCTGCGCGGGATCGGCCCCGGCCTCGGCCATGTGGTAGCCGGAGATCGAGATGGTGTTCCAGCGCGGGACCTCGGCCCGGCAGTAGCGGAACACGTCGGCGGCCAGCCGCAGCGAGGGCTCCGGCGGGAAGATGTAGGTGCCGCGGGCGATGTACTCCTTCAGCACGTCGTTCTGGACCGTCCCGGTGAGCGCCGACGGCGCCACCCCCTGGGCCTCGCCGACCAGTTGGTAGAGGAGCAGGAGCAGCGCGGCGGGCGCGTTGACGGTCATCGAGGTGGACACCCCGCCGAGCGGGATGCCGTCGAACAGCACCGCCATGTCCTCGACGCTGTCCACGGCGACGCCCACCCGGCCGACCTCCCCGGCGGCGAGCGGCGCGTCCGAGTCGTAGCCCATCTGGGTGGGCAGGTCGAAGGCGACCGAGAGGCCGGTGCCGCCGCCCGCGATCAGCTGCCGGTAGCGGGCGTTGGACTCGGCGGCGGTGCCGAAGCCCGCGTACTGGCGCATCGTCCACGGGCGGCCGGTGTACATCGTCGGGTAGACGCCCCGGGTGTAGGGGTACTCCCCCGGCCGGCCCAGCCGGGCGTCGGCGTCCCAGCCGGCCGGCGACCCGGGGCCGTACACCGGCTCGATCTCGAAGCCGGACTCGGCGCGGCGCGGCTCGGCTGCCATGGGGGCCCTCCGGGGCTGGGGGAACGGGGTCCTCGCACTATCGGGCTCCCCGCCGTGTGGGAGGCGACCGGCCCGCCGGAGCGGCGGCGCGGTTGAGATGATCGGGTGAACGACCGACGAGCCCCAGGGAGTGGCAATGACCGAGCAGAAGGTGGCCGTGGTCACCGGTGCCAGCAGCGGAATCGGCGCGGCGACCGCCCGCCGGCTGGCCGCCGAGGGCTTCGACGTGGTGCTGACCGCCCGCCGCACCGACCGCGTCGAGGCGCTGGCCAAGGAGATCGCCGACCGGGGCGGCTCCGCCCGGGCCGTCACCCTGGACGTCACCGACCGGGCCGCGGTGGACGCCTTCGCGGCCGCCGTCGGCCGGGTGGACGTCCTGGTGAACAACGCCGGCGGCGCGATCGGCGCCGAGACCGTCGAGCACGGCGACCCGGCCGACTGGCGGGCCATGTACGAGGTGAACGTGCTCGGCGTGCTGCAGGTGACCCAGGCCCTGCTGCCGGCCCTGCGGGCGACCGGCGACGGCACGGTCCTGGTGCTCTCCTCGACCGCCGCGCTGGCCGCGTACGAGGGCGGCGGCGGGTACGTCGCCGCCAAGCACGCCGCGCACACCATCGCCGCCACGCTACGGCTGGAGCTGTGCGGGGAGCCGATCCGGGTGATCGAGATCGCCCCCGGCATGGTGAAGTCCGAGGGCTTCGCGGTCACCCGCTTCCGCGGCGACGAGGAGAAGGCCGCCGCGGTGTACGCGGGCGTGGCCGAACCGCTCACCTCGGAGGACATCGCGGACACCGTGGCGTGGGCGGTCACCCGGCCCTCGCACGTGAACATCGACCTGCTGGTGGTCCGCCCGAGGGCGCAGGCCGCCAACCACAAGGTCCACCGCGACTGAGCCCGGGAACCGGCGGGGAGGGCGCTGACGTGCAGGTGTCAACGTCACAACTTGATAGCTCGTCCGGATGAATTCGGCGCGCGCCCTCCCCAACTGATGACCGCTCAACTACCTTTGAGGCGCTGAACGACCGGCGCTCGCGCGCCCCTCGGCAGCCCCCATCCCACCTGCGCACCACCCCGTTCCACCGGCACCTTCCCGCCCTCACGAGGAGGACCCGCTGGCCAGCGACATCCCGTCACAGCGGCTCGACGTCAGAACAGAGCCGACCCTCCTCGGGCTGCACCGCTTCAACGAAGCCGACGCCGGCGCCGCCGAGGAGGCCCTCCTGGCCTGCTGCGGCAGCCACCGCTGGGCCCTGCGCCTGACCGCGCACCGGCCCTACCCCGACATCGAGTCCCTGCTGGCCGCCGCCAGCGAGGCCTCCTACGACCTCCGACCGGCCGACCTCACCGAGGCCCTGGCGGACGAGAGCTGGATGCCGCAGCCGCTGCTCGGCATGCGGGCTCCCGGCAGCCAGGCCGCCCACACCGCGCTGCGGGCGGCGCACGCCGCGTACGAGGCCCGGTTCGGCCACGTCTTCGTGGTCTGCCTGGAAGGGGTCGCCCCGGAGGAGATGCTCGACACCGTGCTCTCCTCGATCCGCACCCGCCTCGCCAACGACCCGGACGAGGAGCGGCTGATCGCGTCCGACGAACTCCGCCGGATCGCCCTCACCCGACTGGAGCACCTGGTCGCCACCCACCCGGAGACCGCGGCGCGCTGAGCCCGCATCACGCCCCCTCTTCACCCTGCCGGGTGACAACGATCACGAAACCGCCCGGACGAGTGAACCGACCCCGCCACCGGATCCGACCGCCGCGCCCCGCGCCCACCGACGCGGGGCGCGAGCATGCCGTCACCCATCGTGATGACTCCGGGTTTGGTTCCCGCCCCACTAGGCCAGAAGTGCCTGATTGATCACACCTGGGGCCCCCGGAGGCGGTTCACGACAAGGCGTCGATAGGATGCTGGCGGCCGGTGGACCGTACCCGGCCGGGCTGACCGACACCGAAGCCGGCCGAGCCCCCAATCGCTTCCGGAGGGTTTTTCCGTGCCGGCTGGAACGCTGTACCGCGGCCGGGAAGGCATGTGGAGCTGGGTGGCTCATCGAGTCACCGGCGTCCTCATCTTCTTCTTCCTGTTCGCCCACGTCCTCGACACCGCCCTCGTGCGAGTGTCGCCGGAGTCCTACGACACCGTCATCCAGACGTACAAGACTCCGCTCGTGAACCTGATGGAGTACGGCCTGGTGGCCGCCATCCTGTTCCACGCCCTGAACGGCCTGCGCGTCGTCGCAGTGGACTTCTGGTCGAAGGGCCCGAAGTACCAGAAGCAGATGCTCTGGAGCGTCGTCGGCGTCTGGGTCGTCCTGATGGCCGGTTCCTTCTACGGGATCCTCCAGCACACGCTGATCTCCTGGTTCGGGAAGTGAGCCGAGACATGTCCACGGAATACTCCGACGCCATCGTCGTCCCCTCGAAGCAGGCGCACACCGGCAAGGGACTGGGCACCGGCAACCCGGCCGACGCGTTCGTCATCGAGCCTCCGCGCAAGCGGACCACGAAGACCCCGCGTCGCACCCGCACCAACTTCGAGATGCTGGCCTGGCTCTTCATGCGCCTGTCCGGTGTCGTTCTGGTCGTGCTGATCCTCGGCCACCTGCTGATCATGCTGGTGCTCGACGGCGGCGTCTCCAAGATCGGCTTCGCCTTCGTGGCTGGCCGCTGGGCCTCGCCGTTCTGGCAGGGCTGGGACCTCCTGATGCTCTGGCTCGCCATGCTGCACGGCGCCAACGGCATGCGTCAGGTGATCAACGACTATGCCGAGAAGGACTCGACCCGGCTCTGGCTCAAGGGGCTCATGGGTACCGCCACGGTCTTCACCGTGCTGCTCGGCACCCTGGTGATCTTCACCTTCGACCCCAACATCTGAGCCGCGAGCACCATCGACCATCGGCAGAGGCCAGAGGCGAGTTAACCCCCCATGCAGATTCACCAGTACGACACCGTCATCGTCGGCGCCGGCGGCGCCGGCATGCGCGCGGCCATCGAGTCGACGCAGCGCAGCCGCACCGCCGTCCTGACCAAGCTCTACCCGACCCGGTCCCACACCGGCGCGGCCCAGGGCGGCATGTGCGCCGCCCTGGCCAACGTCGAGGAGGACAACTGGGAGTGGCACACCTTCGACACGGTCAAGGGTGGTGACTACCTGGTCGACCAGGACGCCGCCGAGATCATGTGCAAGGAGGCCATCGACGCCGTCCTCGACCTGGAGAAGATGGGCCTTCCCTTCTCCCGCACCGAGCAGGGCCGGATCGACCAGCGCCGCTTCGGCGGCCACTCCCGCAACCACGGCGAGGCCCCGGTCCGCCGCTCGTGCTACGCGGCCGACCGCACCGGCCACATGATCCTCCAGACGCTGTTCCAGAACTGCGTCAAGCACGGCGTCGAGTTCTTCAACGAGTACTACGTCCTCGACCTGCTGATCAACGAGGGCAAGACGGCCGGCGTCGTCGCGTACGAGCTGGCCACCGGCGAGATCCACGTCTTCCAGGCCAAGTCGGTCGTGTTCGCCTCCGGCGGCACCGGCAAGTTCTTCAAGGTCTCCTCCAACGCCCACACCCTCACCGGTGACGGCCAGGCCCTGGTCTACCGCCGCGGCCTGCCGCTGGAGGACATGGAGTTCTTCCAGTTCCACCCGACGGGCATCTGGCGCATGGGCATCCTGCTCACCGAGGGCGCCCGCGGCGAGGGCGGCATCCTGCGCAACAAGGACGGCGAGCGCTTCATGGAGCGCTACGCCCCCGTCATGAAGGACCTCGCGTCCCGTGACGTCTGCTCCCGCGCGATCTACACCGAGATCCGCGAAGGCCGCGGCTGCGGTCCGGACGGCGACCACGTCTACCTGGACCTGACCCACCTGCCGCCGGAGCAGCTGGACGCCAAGCTGCCGGACATCACCGAGTTCGCGCGCACCTACCTCGGCATCGAGCCCTACACGGACCCGATCCCGATCCAGCCCACCGCGCACTACGCCATGGGCGGCATCCCGACCAACGTCGAGGGTGAGGTCCTGCGCAACAACACCGACATCGTCCCGGGCCTGTACGCGGCCGGCGAGGTCGCCTGCGTGTCCGTGCACGGCGCCAACCGCCTGGGCACCAACTCGCTGCTGGACATCAACGTGTTCGGCCGCCGCGCGGGCATCGCCGCCGCCGACTACGCCAACGCGAACGGCTTCGTCGAGCTGCCCGAGAACCCGGCCGAGAAGGTCCAGGCCCTGGTCGACGGCCTGCGCGAGGGCACCGGCACCGAGTCCGTGGGGCAGATCCGCAAGGAGCTGCAGGAGACCATGGACACCAACGCCATGGTGTACCGCACCGGCGCCACCCTGAAGCAGGCGGTCGAGGACATCGCCGCGCTGAAGGAGCGCTACAAGAACGTCTCCATCCAGGACAAGGGCTTCCGCTACAACACGGACCTCCTGGAGGCCGTCGAGCTGGGCAACCTGCTCGACCTGGCCGAGGTGCTGGCCGTCTCCGCGCTGGCCCGCGAGGAGTCCCGCGGCGGCCACTACCGCGAGGACTTCCCGACCCGTGACGACGTGAAGTTCATGCAGCACACCATGGCGTACCAGGAGGTCGCCGCCGACGGCAGCACCTCCATCCGCCTCGACTACAAGCCGGTCGTCACGACCCGCTACCAGCCGATGGAGCGTAAGTACTGATGAGCACTCCGACCGTGGAGAAGCACTCGGCCGCTCTGGACGCGGTCGAAGCCGGTGCCGTCCAGCCGATCACCGTCACCGTCCGGATCCGCCGGTTCAACCCGGAGGAGCACCCGGACCCGGTGTGGGTCGACTACCAGCTGACGATGGACCCGAAGGAGCGCATCCTCGACGCGCTCAACAAGATCAAGTGGGAGCAGGACGGCACCCTCACCTACCGCCGTTCCTGCGCCCACGGCATCTGCGGCTCCGACGCCATGCGGATCAACGGCCGCAACCGGCTGGCGTGCAAGACCCTGATCAAGGACGTCAACCCGGAGAAGCCGATCACGATCGAGGCCATCAAGGGCCTCACGGTCCTCAAGGACCTGGTCGTGGACATGGACCCGTTCTTCCAGGCGTACAAGGACGTCATGCCGTTCCTCATCACCAAGGGGAACGAGCCGACCCGCGAGCGCCTGCAGTCCGCCGAGGACCGCGAGCGCTTCGACGACACCACCAAGTGCATCCTGTGCGCCGCGTGCACGTCGTCCTGCCCGGTGTTCTGGAACGACGGCCAGTACTTCGGCCCGGCCGCCATCGTCAACGCGCACCGCTTCATCTTCGACTCGCGCGACGAGGGTGCCGAGCAGCGCCTGGAGATCCTCAACGACCGTGAGGGCGTGTGGCGCTGCCGCACCACCTTCAACTGCTCGGAGGCCTGCCCGCGCGGCATCGAGGTCACCAAGGCGATCCAGGAAGTGAAGCGGGCCCTGGTGACCCGCCGCTTCTGATCCCACCCGCCACACCGGAGGCCCCCGCCCGATCCTCGGATCGGGCGGGGGCCTTCGCGTTGCCGTCCTCCGGGTCAGTCGGTGGCCGGGGTGCGGCGGGTGGCGCGCAGGCCGCGCAGGCCGATGGCGCCGACCGCGATGCCGAGGGCGAAGGAGGTGACGGCGAGGAGGAGGTGGACCCAGAAGAAGGCGGTGGGCTGGGAGTGGTCGCCGTTGGTGAACGCCTGGCCGCCGGAGTCCTTCCAGAGGTTCTTCACGAAGGTCGTCCAGATGATGATCGACCAGACCCCGAAGGCGGTCAGGAACCAGGAGGTGCGACGGCTGAGCTTCATGGGGGTCCTCGGCTTGTGAAGGCGGTGTGCGTCCCCAGTATGCGCGGGCCGCCGATCGGCGTACGGCGGGCCCCTCCTGCGGAGGACGGGCTCCGGGGGGAGGGCAGCGGGAGCCCCGAGTGGGTACGGTCAGCTGGTGCCCACACCCCGACTCACGTTCGCGCGCCTGTGCGCCGCGGTCACCGCGGCCCTCCCGGTCCTGCTCGCCGCCCCGGCGGGCGCGACCCCGCAGCAGCCGCCCCCGTCGGCCGCGGTCGGCGGCGAGCGGCTCGGGCTCCCCGGGGTCCAGGTCGCCCCGATGGCGGGTGCCCCGCCGCTGCCCTCCGACCTCACCGGCCAGTCCTGGATAGTCTCCGACGCGGCGTCGGGCGACGTGCTGGCGGCCAGCAACCCGCACCTGCGGCTGCCCCCGGCGAGCACCCTGAAGATCCTCTTCGCGGACACCGTGCTGCCCAAGTTCGACCGCAACGCGGTGCACCGGGTGGCCGACGAGGAGATCCAGGGGATCGGCCCCGGCAGCAGCCTGGTCGGCATCAAGGAGAACCTGGACTACCGGGTCGAGGACCTGTGGCGCGGGGTGTTCCTGAGCTCCGGCAACGACGCGGTGCACGTCCTGTCGCACATGAACGGCGGCGTCCAGCAGACCGTCACCGAGATGCAGGCGCGCGCCGACGCGCTCCAGGCCCGGGACACCAGGGTGATCTCCCCGGACGGCTACGACATGGACGGCCAGGTCTCCTCGGCCTACGACCTGTCGCTGTTCGCCCGGGCCGGCCTGCGCAACGCGGACTTCCGGACGTACTGCGCCACCCGGGACGCGATGTTCCCGGGCGCCGTCGACCGGAACACCGGCCAGCGCGGCAGCTTCGGGATCGCCAACACCGACCGGCTGCTGGGCAAGTACCCCGGCCTGATCGGGGTGAAGAACGGCACCACCACCAACGCCGGCTCGACCTTCGTCGGCGCCGCCGAGCGCGACGGCCGCACCCTGCTGGTGACGGTGATGCACCCGGCCAGCTACCAGCGGGTGTACGACGAGACGGCCGCCCTGCTGGACTGGGGCTTCGCCGCGGCGGGCAAGGTCCAGCCGGTCGGCAGGCTGGTCGACGAGCTCCCGCCCGCCGGCGCCGAGCCGACCGGCCAGGCCGGCGGCGCCGAGGGCACGCCCGCACCGCCGCCGCACCCCGCGGCCACCACCGCCCCGACGGCGGCGATGGGCACGCGCGGCGGGCTCGGCCTCGGCGGCTGGTCGGCCGTGGTGCTGGCCGGGGCCGCGGCCGGGTACGGCGCGCTGGTGCTGCTGCGGCGGCGCTCCGCCGGCTGACCCGCCGACGGGTGGGAGGGCTCGGCCTCAGTCCCGGGGCCGGGCCCTCCCCCCGCCCTCGCCCTCCCCGTTCTCCTGCTCCTGCTCCTTCTCCTTCTCCTTCTTCCGCTGCTCGGCCCGGGCGGCCCGCTCCACCGCGTCCGCCTCCGCCGCCGCCTCCGCCTCGTCGGCCGCCTCCAGCAGCGCCCGCCCGTGCGCCCTGGTCCGGTCCCGGGCGGCCACCGGGTCCGCCGTCGCCGTCCAGGCCACGCAGTACATCAGCAGCCGGGAGACGAAGTTGATCCACAGCAGCAGCGCCACCGGGGTGGCGAACGCCCCGTACAGGCTCCGTCCGGCGACCGAGCCCAGGTAGGAGGCGAGCAGCAGCTTCAGCAGTTCGAAGCCGACCGAGCCGATCAGCGCGGCCTGCACCAGGTCCCGCCGGCGCTGGTCGGTGATCCCGGGGAAGGGCGCCAGCAGGTAGGCGAAGAGCAGCATGTCGCACGCTATGGCGATCAGCACGCCGACCGCGGTCAGCAGGTACCCGCTGTTGAGGCCGATCGCGTCGGCGATCCGGCCGGCGAGCGTGGTGCCGGCGGCGGAGGTGGCCAGCGAGAACAGCGACACCAGGCCGAGGCCGGCCAGCACCGCCACGTCCCACCCCTTGCGCAGGACCGGGTTGCCCTCCTCCTGGGGCAGCTGCCACAGGTCGCGGATCGAGGTGCGCATGGTGTCCACCCAGCCGAGGCCGGAGACCAGCAGCAGCGCCCCGCCGACCAGCCCGACGGTGCCCGCGTTGGCCACCAGGGCGGGCAGGTTGAGCGCGTCCGAGAGCCCCGGCAGCTGGTCGGAGATGTGCTCCTGCAGCTCGTGGACCCGGCTGTCGCTCAGCGTCGCGGCGGCGACCGCCAGGCCCACCGTGAGCAGCGGGAAGAGCGCGAGGAAGCCGAAGAAGGTGACGGCGCCGGCCAGCCGGTTGCCCCGGGCGGCGGAGAAGTACTCGTACACCCGGTACGGGCGGCTGCGCAGCACCCGGGCCACGAGCGGGCCGACGACCGGCAGGCGGGTCAGGAAGTCCACCTACCGGTTATAGCCGGTCCGTCCCCCGAACGGGCGTCAGTTCGCGCTCAGCGCTTGACGAGTCGCCGGGCCTTGGCGAGGGCCCGGACGGCCTGGTAGGCGCCGTAGCGGCCGTGGCTGAGCAGCTCGGTGCGCACGCCGTCCACGCCGGCCGGCGGCCGGTAGCCGGCCGGGCGCAGCCGGGCGCAGTGCTCGGCGGCCCGGCGGAAGTACTCGCGGCGGTCGCCGGGCGGGACCCGGCCGGGCTTGGAGACCACGGTGTTGAGGTGGTGCAGCATCCGCCCGTAGACGACCGGGCGCCAGCGGTCCAGGTCGGGGCGGCCGTCGAGGAAGGCGAAGACCAGGTCGTACTGGGCGAACACGTCGAAGTGCTTGCGGCTGGCGGTGGCCAGGATGTTGCCGCCCTCCTGGCGCTGGCGGTAGTGCACGCCGACCTGGTCGAGCAGGGTGATCCGGGCGGCGGCGAGCAGCGCCGGGTACGTCCAGGGGGTGTCCTCGTAGTAGCCGGCCGGGAAGACCAGCCGCTGCTCGGTGATGAAGTCACGGCGGTAGGCCTTGTTCCAGACGACCTGGAGCAGGTCGAGCAGGTCGGGGCGGGCGTCGAGGTCGAAGACGTCCGGGGAGGCGGCGCCGAAGACGTGCGCGGAGGCGGCCCGGGTGATCCGGCCGTCGGCGTAGGTGCGGGCGTAGTCGTAAACCAGGATGTCCGGGTCACCCGTGGCGGTGAGCCGCTCGTCGATGCTCTTCAGCAATCCGGGGGTCAGCGTGTCGTCGCTGTCGAGGAAGATCACGTAGTCCCCGGTGGCGACCTCCAGGCCGGCGTTGCGGGCCCGGCCGAGGCCGACGTTCTCCGGCAGGTGCAGCACCCGGACCCGGGCGTCGGCGGCGGCGGCCCCGTCCAGGATCGCGCCGCAGCCGTCCGGGGAGCGGTCGTCCACCGCGATCAGTTCGACGTCCGGGCCGTCCTGGCCGAGCACCGAATCGAGGCACTCGGCGAGGTAGTCCTGGACCTGGTACACGGGGACGATCACGCTGAAACGGGACACGGACCCAGCGTAGTGGTCCCCGGGTGGGCGAGGTCCCCGGAGGTAGGATCGGGGGCGCACGTACGCACCGATCCAAGTGCGGTCAGACCCCGTACGGGCTGCCACGCTCCTCCAGAGAAAGGCCTGCGTAGCCGATGGCTCCCCGCCTCTCCATCGTCGTCCCGATCTACAACGTCGAGCGCTACCTCGTCGAATGCCTCGACTCGATCGCCGCCCAGACCTTCACGGACTTCGAGTGCGTCATGGTCGACGACGGTTCGAAGGACGGCAGCGCGGCGCTCGCCGAGGCGTACGCGGCCCAGGACTCCCGGTTCCGGCTGGTCCGGCAGGTGAACAAGGGCCTCGGCGCGGCCCGCAACACCGGCATCCGGCACATCGACCCGGACTCCGAGTTCCTGTGCTTCGTGGACAGCGACGACTCGATGCCGCCGAGCGCGTACGAGCTGATGATCAACACGCTGGACGAGACCGGCTCGGACTTCTGCACCGGCAACGTGCTGCGCTTCCGCGCCGTGGGCTACTACCAGTCCGGCGGCCACCTGAAGCCGTTCAAGGAGACCAGGCTCAAGACCCACATCACCGAGATCCCGGCGCTGGTCACCGACCGCACCGCGTGGAACAAGGTGTACCGCCGCTCGTTCTTCGACGCGGCCGGCCTGCTCTACCCCGAGGGCATCCTCTACGAGGACGCGCCGGTCAGCGTGCCGCACCACTACCTGGCCAAGAGCGTGGACGTGCTCTCCGAGCCGATCTACCACTGGCGCGAGCGCGAGGTCGGCGAGATGTCGATCACGCAGATGCGCACCAACCCCAGGGGCCTGATCGACCGGGTCGCCTCGGTCGAGCTGGTCCGCGCCTGGCTGACGAAGCAGACCGAGCCGCGCTTCGCCGAGTACCTGCGCTCCTACGACGAGAACACCCTCGTCGAGGAGATCCCGATGTTCTTCTCGTCCCTCGTCGAAGGGGACAAGGAGTACCGGGACGCCTACCTCCAGCACGTCGGCCGGCTGCTCCGGTCGATCGGCGCCGAGCACGTCGCCCGGCTGCGCGCACCGCTGCGGCTGAAGTACCACCTGACCCTGTCCGGCCGGATGGACGAGCTGGTCGAGCAGATCACGTACGAGCGCGAGAGCGGCGGCGGTGTCCAGGCCCGCGGCCTGCTGCGCCCGTACGCCGACTACCCGTTCCTGCGCGGCGGGCGCAAGAGCGTGCCGGCCGGGGTGCTCAAGCTGGACAACTCGCTGGTGATCCGCAGCCGGCTGTACCGCAGCACCTGGGAGGACGGGAAGCTCCGGCTGACCGGGCACGCGTACCCGGAGCAGCTGGGCGCGGCCGGCAAGCACGACATGGTCCGCACCCTGGTGCTGCGCGAGGCCAAGGGCCGCCGGGTCATCGCGGTGCCGATGCGGACGACGTACAGCCCCGAGGCCACCGCGAGCTGCCACCACGACCTGTACAGCTGCGACTGGTCCGGCTTCACCGTGGCCATAGACCCGAAGAAGCTGAGGCACCGCGGCCAGTGGAAGGACGGCAACTGGCGCCTCCTGGTGGCCGGCGCGGGCAAGGGCGGGGTCTACAAGGGCCGGATCTCGGCCGGGTGGAGCGACAGCGCGCTGTACCTCCCGTCGCACTGGGTCGAGCCGGACGTGCGGATCGTGCCGTGGATCCGGGACAACTTCGTCTACCTCCGGGTGGAGACGGTCAAGGCCCGGGTGACCGGCCTGGCCGCCCACGGCGACCGGCTGGAGGTCTCGGGCGCGGCCCGCTCCGGCCCGAGCTTCGCCGGGGCGCGGCTGCGGCTCACCCACACCGAGTCGGACCGCCACCTGACCTTCCCGCTGGAGCTGGGCGCTCCGGTCGGCTCGCTCCAGCCGTTCACCGCGGCCTTCCCGGTCGCCGAGCTGACCGCCGTCCGCGAGGCCTGGGCCGAGCTGGACCCGGTGGCCGCCGAACGCAGCCGCGACCACTGGGACGGCGCGCTGCTGCTGGCCGACGGCAGCACCGTCCAGCTGGCCTGGGACGACCGCAACGCGCCCGAGCGGCTGCACCTGGCGCTGAACCCGCAGGCCCCGGTCGCCGAGCGCCGGGCGCTCTACTCCAAGCCCTCCCCCCACGGGCACCTCCAGTTCACCGACCAGGTGCTCCAGCCGCTGGTGGACGAGGTCTCCTCGCGCGGCGCCGACGGCTTCCTGCTGAGCGGCTCGTTCCCGCTGCCCGGCGCGCACCGCTGGGAGCTGGTGGTCCGTCACGAGTGGCGCGAGGAGGAGCACGCCTACCCGGTGGAGATCTCCGACGGCCGCTTCCGCACCGCGCTGCCCGCCGTGCCGACGGCCTCCTTCGCCGGCCGGGTGCCGCTCTCCCGGGGCACCTGGAACGTCGTCTTCCGCCCGGTCGGCGTGCCGGCGCCCGAACTGCCGGACGCCGCCGCGCTGGTGACCCCGGACTGCTTCGACGTCCTGCCGGTCGAGGTGGAGTCCCGCGGCAAGCGGATAGTGCTGGAGCGCCGCGACCACGACGCCCTGTCGTTGGAGTCGCACTCGGTGCTGCTGCCCGAGGAGCGGGCCGGCTACCGCCAGCGCCAGCTGCAGAGCGTGGACTACCCGGCCGCCCGCCGGCTGCCGGTGCGCGACACGGTGCTGTACCACACGGGCAAGTACGGCACGTACTCCGGCTCGCCCCGGGCGGTGCACGAGGAGCTGGTCCGCCGCGGCCTGTCGCTGGAGCACCTGTGGGGCAACGACGACATGCAGGCCGAGCTGCCGCAGAGCGCGACCGCGCTCCGGTACCGCAGCCCGGAGTGGTACGAGGCGCTGGCCACCGCCAAGTACGTCGTGGCCAGCACCCACCTGCCCGACTTCTTCGTCCGCCGCCCCGACCAGGTGGTCGTCCAGACCTGGCACGGCACCCCGCTGAAGCAGATCGGCTTCGACTTCGAGAAGGTCTGGTTCACCGACTCCAAGTACCTCAAGAGCCTGGCCCGGGAAGTCCCGAACTGGAGCCTGCTGGTGGCCGGCAACCGCTGGTCGGCCCCGGTGCTGCGGCGCGCCTTCGACTTCAAGGGCGAGATCCTGGAGAGCGGTTCGCCCCGCAACGACCTGCTGTTCGCGACCGACCGGGAGAAGACCGCCGAGCAGGTCCGGGAGCGGCTCGGCCTGCCCGAGGGCAAGAAGGTCGTGCTGTACGCGCCGACCTGGCGCGAGGACCGGCGCCGGCCGCAGGGCGGCTACCAGATCGACCTGCGGATCGACCTGGCGGCGGCCAAGGCCGCGCTCGGCGACGACCAGGTGCTGCTGGTGCGCCGGCACCACCTGATGTGCGGCCAGATCCCGGGCGCCGGCAACGGCTACATCTGGGACGTCGGCACCTACCCCGACATGGCGGAGCTGCTGCTGATCGCCGACGTCCTGGTGACCGACTACTCGGCGAGCGCGTTCGACTTCGCGTCGACCGGCAAGCCGATCGTGTTCTTCACGCACGACCTGGAGCACTACCGGGACAACCTGCGCGGCTTCAGCCTGAACTTCGAGGCCGAGGCGCCCGGCCCGATGCCGGCCACCTCCGAGGAGCTCCTCTCGGTGCTCGGCCGGGTGGACGAGGTCGCGGCGAAGTACGCGGACCGGGCCGCCGCGTTCCGCGAGGCCTACTGCGACCTGGACGACGGCAAGGCCTCCGCCCGGGTGGTCGACGCGATGCTCCGCAAGGAGTAGCCACCGCGCACGATCCGGCGGGCGCCAGAGCAGGACGGCGACCGCGCC
>NZ_JBSFJC010000016.1:0-92091 GCF_053597855.1 Kitasatospora sp. NPDC001225 | reverse complement strand
CACCCTCTCTCTAACCCCTCTTCCCCCCCCCCCCCCTCCGCGCACCTCGCCGCCCGGGGGGCGCCCGCCGGCCGGGGGGGGGGGGGGCCCGGGGGGGGGGGGGGGCCCCCCCCCCCCCCCGGCCGGGGGCAGGACGCCTGGCGGGAGTTCGGCGCCCGGCTGCGGCACTGGCGGCGCCGGGCGGGCCTCACCCAGGCGCAGCTCGGCGCCGGGATCGGCTACGACCACACCGCGGTCAGCAAGATCGAGCACGGCGCCCGCCGGGTCACCCCCAGGGTCGCCGACCGGATCGACGACCTCCTCGGCGCCGCAGGGGAGTTGAGCGCCGCCTGTCAGCGCGCCGAGAACGCCGAACTGTGCGACCCGGACGCCATCTCGCCCGCCCTGCTTCGGCCCCCGCTGCCGGGCGGCGCGCCGGCCGGCCCGCCCGCCCCGACCCCGGCGTCCGCTCCACCGCGACTGCCGGACTACGGGCTGCTCTGCCCGCTGCACGGCGCCGAGGGCTGCGCCGTCCCCGAGCCCGGGGAACTCGCGGCCCTGCACGCCGAGTTCTGCTCCGCCGAGGCGCTCGCCGACCCGGCCGCCGCCCGCCCGCTGGACGCCGTCACCGCACACGCCCTGACCGGGCTGCTCGCAGCCCGCCTGCGCTCCGGCGAGACCGGCGACCGCCCGGTCCTGGTCGCCGCCGTCGAGCGCACCCTGCGCGCGGTGCTCGCCAGGCTCGCCACCGCCCCCGCCGGGCAGCGCGGCCCGCTGGTCCGGCTGGCCGCCGAGCACGCCCACGCGGCCGGCGCGCTGCGGATGCAGGACGGCCGCAACGCCACCGCGATGGCCTGCTACGACCGCGCCCTCACCTGGGCCGGGCTGGCCGCGGACCGGGCCACCCAGGTCGGCACGCTCAGCGACATGAGCATCCTGGCCCGGCTGGACGGCGACCCGGTCGCCGCCCTCGGCTACGCCCGCGAGATCGAACGGGCCGCCCCGGACCGGCACTGGGCCGGTGCGATGGGCCGGATCAGCCGGGCCCGGGCGCACGCGCTCACCGGCGACGTGCGGGCGACCGTCCGGCAGATCGACCTGGCCCGGTCGCACCTGGACCACATCGGCGCGGAGGACGAGGTCGACGTGCCCTGGCTCTCCATCGCCTCGATGCGGATGCGGGTCGAGTCCGCCGCGGCCGCCGCGCTGCGCGACCTCGCCGCCGCCACCGACGACCCCCGGCTGGCCCGCCGGGCGCTGGACGCCACCGAGACCGCCCTCGGCCTGCTCGGCCCGGACCAACTGCCCTCCAGCCGTCTGCTCTTCATCGTCCGCGCGGCCGACTGCCACGTCTGCGCGCACGACCCGGCCACGGCCGTCGACCTGCTCGGCCCCGCCCTGGAGGCGACCGGCGCGACCGCGCTGCCCGCGCTGGTCGAGTACGAGCTGCGCGGTCTGCGCGACCGTCTCGCGGCGCACGCGCCCCGTGCCGCACACCGATGGGCGGAGCCGGCCCGCTCCTGACCCGGGGGCGCTCCTGGAGTCGCGGCGCCGGCCGTGGGATATGGCCGGATCGATAGCCGCGCGCGGCGGCGCAGAAGGGGCGCACATCAGCGCTCGAAGATCTGCACGACTGTTGTCGCACACCGTCAAGTCCCGCTTCTTCTCGACAATGCGCCCCCTTCGCGCCGCACAGACGTCAACTTCGTGCGCGTATAGTCCGCCGATCGGGTCATTCATGGAGTTAACACGTCGAATGACTGTCACGGCGCGCGTCGCCCGCTAGAGTCTCTGACGTTTCCAGTCGTTAGTCCGCGAAGAACGGGGGGCGCGTGCTGTCAGCCATTGCCCGCCGGCTCGCCCACCCGCTGCTGCTCCTGGGTGTGCTGTGCACGGCCGTCGCGACCCTGCACTTCCGCTGGGGGCCGGACCGGGTCTCCCCGCTCTTCCTGATCGCCGTCCTCGTCTACCTGGCGGTCCTGGAGCGGGTGATCCCGTACCGGACCGACTGGCATCCGAGCCGACGTGAACTCGGCTGGTACAGCGTCTACTTCGCGCTGAGCATGGTCGGCGGCGCACTGGCCCAGGGGCTGGTGGCGACGCTGGTGCAGGTGCTCGGCCCGGCCCACCCGGCGCTGCCGTTCGCGGTGGAGATCCCACTCGCGCTGCTGGTCGGCTCGCTCGGCGACTACCTCGTGCACCGCTGGTCCCACCGCAACAGGTGGCTCTGGCGGCTGCACGGGGTGCACCACGTCCCGGACAAGGTGAACGTCGCGAACAACGGCGTGAATCATTTCCTGGACGTGTTCGTCGCGCAGTCCGTGGTGCAACTGTCGCTGGCGCTGATCGGATTCTCGGCGGATTCAGTGTTCGTGGTCGGAATATTCGTCCTGGCTCAGGGGTATTTCGTCCACGCCAACATCGAAGTCCGCATCGGTCCGCTCGGCCACGTCCTGGCCGGGCCGGAACTCCACCGCCTGCACCACAGCACCGACCTCGCCGAAGCCGGCCACTACGCCTCCGACCTCTCGCTCTGGGACCACGTGTTCGGGAGCTTCACCTGGCGGCCCGGCCGAGTGCCGAAGGCCGTCGGCCTCACCGACCCGGCCGCGTTCCCCGCCACCGGCGAACTCGGCGCCACCCTGCTGCACCCCTGGCGCCGGGCGAAGACCACCGAGCAGTCCGTCTGACACCCGGCCCGAGCGGCCGCTCCCACCTGCCCGTGTCCCCGGCGCCACGCCATCACCACCCCGGATTGGATCATGACCTCCTCGCCCTTCGCCGTGCCCCGCGAACGCATCGCGATCACCGGTATCGGCTGCCGCCTGCCGGGACACGCCAACGACCACCGGTCCTACTGGCGCAACCTGATCGAGGGCCGGGACTGTCTCACCGAGACGCCCGCCGACCGCTACGACACCGGCACCCTGGGCAGCAGGGACCGGGCCAAGCCGGGGCGGCTGATCGGCGGCCGGGGCGGCTACATCGACGGCTTCGACACCTTCGACCCGGACTTCTTCGGGATCAGCCCGCGCGAGGCCGAACACATGGACCCGCAGCAGCGCAAGCTCCTGGAGGTCAGCTGGGAGGCCCTGGAGGACGGCGGCCTGCGCCCCGGCGAGCTGGCCGGCCGGGAGGTCGGCGTCTACATGGGCGCCTTCACCCTCGACTGGAAGATCCTCCAGTTCGCCGACCTCGACTTCGCCACCATCGCGGCGCACACCGCCACCGGCACCATGATGACGATGGTGTCCAACCGGATCTCGCACTGCTTCGACTTCCGCGGGCCGAGCGTCTCGATCGACACCGCGTGCAGCTCCTCGCTGGTCGCGGTCCACCTCGCCTGCCAGAGCCTGCTCCGCGGCGAGACCGAACTCGCCCTGGCTGGCGGCGCGTTGCTGCACATGGCGCCGCAGTACACGATCGCCGAGACCAAGGGCGGCTTCCTCTCCGCGGACGGCCGCTCGCGCGCCTTCGACGCCTCCGCGGACGGCTACGTCCGGGCCGAGGGCGTCGGCGTGGTCGTGCTCAAGCGGCTCTCCGACGCGCTGCGGGACGGGGACCCGGTGCACGCCGTCATCCTCGGCACCGGCGTCAACCAGGACGGCCGCACCAACGGCATCACCGTCCCCAGTGCGGACGCCCAGGTCACCCTGATCGAGCGGGTCTGCGCCGAGGCCGGGGTGCTGCCCGGCAGCCTCCAGTACGTCGAGGCGCACGGCACCTCCACCCCGGTCGGCGACCCGATCGAGGCCGCCGCCCTCGGCCGGGTGCTCGGCGTCGGCCGCCGCGCCGGGGACCGCTGCTACGTCGGCTCGGTCAAGACCAACATCGGGCACACCGAGGCGGCGGCCGGCGTCGCCGGGCTGATCAAGACCGCGCTCGCGATCAAGCACCGCCGCATCCCGCCGCACCTCAACCTGGAGCGGCCCAACCCCGGCATCGACCTCGACGCGCTGCCGTTCGAGATCCCGACCGCCCCGGTGGACTGGCCCGAGCACCGGGGCCCGGCCCGGGCCGGCGTCAACTCCTTCGGCTTCGGCGGCACCAACGCCCACGTCCTGCTGGAGGAGCCGCCGCGGCCCGGGCCCGCCGTACCGGTGGCCGAGCCGGCCCGCACGGTGCTGCCGCTGAGCACCAAGGACGCCGCCGGGCTGCCCGAACTGGCCGCCGCCGTACGGCAGGAGCTCGCCGGCGGGACGCCCCTCGCCGACCTCGGCCACACCCTGGCGCACCGCCGCCAGCACCTGCCCGAGCGGCTCGGGGTGGTCTACTCCAGCCGGGAGGACCTGGACGAGGCGCTGGCCGCGTACGAGCGCGGCGAGGAGCACCCGCGGGTGGTCCAGGGCCACGCCCGGGAACGCCGGCAGCGCCGGCTGGCCTGGGTGTTCACCGGCATGGGCCCGCAGTGGTGGGGCATGGGCCGGGGGCTGTACGAGCACGAGCCGGTCTACCGGGAGGCCGTGCGGGCCGTCGACCGGGAGATCCGCGCGCAGGCCGGCTGGTCGCTGCTGACCGAGCTGGACCGCGACGAGGCGGACTCCCGGATGGCCGAGACCTGGCTGGCCCAGCCCGCCAACTTCGCCGTCCAGGTGGGGCTTTCGGCGCTCTGGCGGAGCCACGGCCTGCGCCCCGACGCGGTGGTCGGCCACAGCACCGGCGAGGTCGCCGCCTTCCACGAGGCCGGGGTCTACGACCTGGCCGACGCCGTCCGGGTGGTGCTCGCCCGCAGCCGGCTCCAGCAGCGCCTGGCCGGCACCGGCACCATGCTCGCGGTCGGCCTGCCGGAGGCCGAGGCGGAGCGCCGGATCCGCCCGTACCGCTCCCAGATCTCGCTCGGTGCGGTCAACAGCCCCTCCGCGGTGACCCTGGCCGGGGACGCCGAGGCCCTCGGCGAACTGGCCGAGGAGCTGCGCCAACAGGGCGTCTTCGCCCGCCTGCTGGACGTCGAAGTCCCGTACCACAGCGTGCGGATGGACCCGATCCGCGGCGAGCTGGTGGCCGCGCTCGCCGCCATCAAGCCCCAGGCGGCCCGGCTGCCGCTCTACCTCACCGCCCGCGAGGGGCTGGCCCGAGGGCCGGAGCTGGACGGCGAGTACTGGTGGCAGAACGTCCGCAACCCGGTGCGCTTCCGGGCCGCCGTCGAGCGGATGGCCGAGGACGGGCACGGGCTGTTCCTGGAGCTCGGCCCGCACCCGGTGCTCGGCCACGCGATCCGCGAGTGCGCGGAGCAGGCGCACACCCTGCCGTCGATCCGCCGGCAGCAGGACGAGCCCGAGCGCCTCGCCCGCAGCCTCGCCGAACTGCACACCCTCGGCGTCGAGTTGAGCTGGGACGCGCTGCACCCGGCCGGCCGCCCGGTGCCGCTGCCGGCCTACCCGTGGCGGCGCGACCGGTACTGGGTGGAGCCCAAGCCGGTCGAGCAGGTCCGGCTCGGGCGGCTCGACCACCCGCTGCTCGGCCGCCGCACCGCGAGCGCCCAGCCCGGCTGGACCGGCACCCTCGACCCCGAGCGGCTGCCCTACCTGACCGACCACCGGATCGAGGGCCAGGTGGTCTTCCCGGCCGCCGGGTACCTGGAGATGGCCGCCCAGGCCGTCCGCACCCTGACCGGCGGCACCGAGGTGACGCTGGCCGAGATCGAGCTGAACCGGGCGCTGTTCCTCTCCGAGACCGAGCCCGTCCCCGTCCAGCTCGGCTACGCGCCGGAGGACGCCCGCTTCACCATCGCCTCCACCCCGGCCGGCGGCGAGCCGACCGTGCACGCGGGCGGCCGGGTCCGCACCGGCCAGCGCCGCTCCTACGGCCCCGCACCGGACCTGGACGCCCTGCGCGCCCGGGGGCGGCACCTGGACGGCCCGGACTGCTACCGGCAGCTGGCCGAACGCGGCTACGACTACGGCCCCGCCTTCCAGGCCATCGCCGAGGTGTGGGCGGGCCCCGGCGAGGCGCTGGCCCGGATCCGGCCGACCACCCAGCTCGGCCCGGACGCGGCCGACCACCACCTCCACCCGGTGCTGCTGGACGGCTGCTTCCAGACCCTGCTCACCACCCGGCTGGCGGTGCCCGAGGGCGGCAGCGTTCGGCTCCCCGTCTCTATCGCGGAGGTCCGGCTCGACGCGATCGGCGACCGCCCGCTCTGGGTGCACGCCACCGTCACCCGGGACAGCGGCGAGGAGCTCGTCGGCGACCTCGCGCTCTACACCGAGGACGGCACCCCGGTCGGCCGGGTCACCGGCTTCCGGGTCGCCGACGTCGCCCAGGCCCCGGCCTCCGTCGGGCTGTCCACCATCGACGGCTGGCTCACCGAGGTCGACTGGGTGGCCGCCGCCGAGGCGCCCCTCGACGAGACCCCCGGCGACCTGCTGCTCTTCGCCGACGAGGGCGGCCTCGGCGACCGCCTGGCGGCCCTGGCCGCCGGGCGCGGCACCCGCTGCCACCTGGTCCGGCCCGGAGACGAGTACCGGCACGGCGAGGGGCACTCGACCGTCCGGCCCGACTCCGCCGAGGACGTCCGGCGGCTGCTCGCCGACCTCGACCCAGCCTTCGGCACCGTCGTCCACCTCTGGAACCTCGACCAGCCCGCGCTGGCCGCCACCGCCGCCGACCGGCTCGGCCCGCTCGCGACCCTCGGCGCCTACTCCCTGATCACCCTCGCCCAGGCCCTGCCCGCCGCCCGCCCGGACGGCCGGCTGCACATCGTCACCCGGGGCACCCAGCCCGCCGCCCCCGGCGACCGGGTCGAACCGCTCGGCGCCCCCGCCTGGGGCATCGGCCGGGTGCTGTGGCAGCAGGAGCTGGTCGCCCAGCGCGGCACCCTGATCGACCTCGACCCGGCCGTCGACGCCGCCGAGCAGGCCGAGGCGCTGCTCGCCGAACTCGCGGCCCGGGACGAGCAGGAGATCGCGCTGCGGGCCGGCGGCCGGCTCACCAGCCGGCTGCGGCAGGCCGAGGGCCTCACCCGCCCGCTGCCGCCGGTCCTCCGCCCCGACGGCAGCTACCTGGTCACCGGCGCCTTCGGCGCGCTCGGCCGACTGCTCTGCCGCACCCTCGTACGGCGCGGCGCCCGGCGGCTGATCCTGGTCGGCCGCACCGCCCTGCCGGAGCGCTCGGAGTGGGCGTACACCGACCCGGACACCCCCGTCGGCGAGCGGATCGCCTTCCTGCGCGAACTCCAGGCGCTCGGCGCCGAACCGCTGCTCGCCCCGGTCGACGTCACCGACGAGGCCGCCCTCGTGGGCTGGCTCGCCGACTACCGGCAGCGCCAACTCCCGCCGATCCGGGGCGTGTTCCACCTCGCCGGGCAGGTCAAGGACACCCTGCTGGCCCAGATGGACCGTCCGGCCTTCGACGCCGGCTACGGCCCCAAGGTGGTCGGCGGCCACCTGCTGCACCGGCTGCTGAGCGACGAACCGCTCGACCACTTCGTGCTGTTCGCCTCCGTCGCCTCGCTGCTCACCACCGCCGGACAGACCAACTACGCGGCCGGCAACGCCTTCCTGGACGCCCTGGCCCACCACCGCAGGGCCGAGGGGCTGCCCGGGCTCAGCCTGGACTGGGGCCCGTGGGCCACCGGCATGATCGAGGAGCTGGGCCTGGTCGCCCACTACCGCGACGCCCGCGGCATGAGCTCGCTGCCGCCGGACGCCGGAACGGCCGTCCTGGAGCGCGTCCTCGGCCAGGACCGCGCCCAGCTGCTGGTCGCCACCGTGGTCGACTGGCCGACCTTCCTCGCCTGGTACCCGGCGCCGCCGCCGCTGGTCGCCGACCTCGCGGCGAGCGCCGCCGAGCAGGCCCCGGCCGAGACCGGCGGCTTCCTGGACGCCTACCGCGCGGCCGACCCGCAGGCCCGCCGGGAGCTGGTGGCAGACCGGCTGACCGCCGCCGCCGCGGCCGTGCTGCGGATCGCCGCCGAACGGATCGACGCCGACACGAGACTCGGCGCGCACGGCCTGGACTCGCTGCTCGCCATGGAGCTGCGCGCCCGGGTGCACGGCGAACTGGGCGTCGCCCTGCCGGTGGTGGCCCTGCTCAGCAACGGCAGCCTCGGCGACCTGGTCGACCTGCTCACCGAGGGCCTGGCCGAGCGGCTCGCCGCCGCCGGCGGCCCGGCCGAGGCCGAGGTGGAGCTGTACGCCGACGAGTCCCGCTTCCCGCTCACCCACAACCAGCAGGCGCTCTGGTTCCTGCGCCTGCTGCACCCGGACGGCTTCGCGTACAACATCGGCGGCGCCGTGGAGGTCCGCGCGGAGCTCGACCCGGAGCTGATGTTCGGGGCCTTCCGGTTCCTGGTCGCCCGGCACCCCGAGCTGCGCGCCGCCTTCACCGCCGAGGAGGGCCGCCCGGTCCAGCGCATCCGGGAGGAGGTCGAGGCCGACACCGGGCTGTTCGACGTCGAGGGCCGGCCGTGGGAGGAGATCCACGACCTGATCGTCCGCGAGTACCGGCGGCCGTACGACCTCGCCGAGGACCCGCTGGTCCGGCTGCGGCTGTTCCGGCGCGGGCCGGACCGCTGGGTGCTGATGAAGGCCGTCCACCACATCGTCTCGGACGCGATCTCCACCTTCACCTTCATCGAGGAGCTGTTCGAGGTCTACGAGGCGCTGCGCCAGGGCCGTACCCCGGAGCTGCCCCCGGTGCCCGCCCGCTACCTGGACTTCCTCAACCGCCAGAACCGCTTCCTGGCCGGCCCCGAGGCCCGGCGGATGCTCGACTACTGGCGCGGCCACCTGCCGGCCGAGATGCCGGTGCTGGCGCTGCCCACCGACAAGCCGCGCCCGGCCGTGCAGACCCACAACGGCGCCTCCGAGTTCTTCCAGCTGGATTCCGAACTCACCGCCCGGGTACACGAGTTGGCCCGCGCCAACGGCGCCACCCCGTTCATGGTGCTGCTCAGTGCCTACTACCTGCTGCTGCACCGCTGGTCCGGGCAGCCGGACATCGTGGTCGGCAGCCCGGTCACCGGCCGCACCCAGGAGGAGTTCGCCTCGGTCTACGGCTACTTCGTCAACCCGCTGCCGCTGCACGTGAGCCTGGCCGGGGAGCCGACCGTGGCCGACCTGCTGGCCCGGGTGCGGGAGAGCGTGCTCGGCGGGCTGGACAACCAGGAGTACCCCTTCCCGCTGCTGGTCGAGCAGTTGGGGCTCCAGCACGACCCGAGCCGCTCCGCGGTGTTCCAGGCGATGTTCATCCTGCTCACCCACAAGGTCGCCGTGGAGCGCTTCGGCTACCGCCTGGAGTACATCGAACTCCCGGAGGAGGAAGGCCAGTTCGACCTCACGCTGTCCGCTTACGAGGACCGCGCGGACGGCTGCTTCCACTGCGTCTTCAAGTACAACTCCGACCTCTTCGAGCCCGCCACCGTCCAGCGGCTGGCCGCGCACTACCGCAACCTGCTGGACGCCATGACCCGCGCCGCCGAGGGCGAGCCGGTCGGGCGGCTGCGGATGCTGGGCGAGGCCGAACGGCGGGAGATCCTCACCGGCTTCAGCGGCGCCGAGCGCCGGATCGAGCACGACACCCCGGTGCCGGAGCTGATCGCCAAGGCCGCCGCCGAGCGGCCGGAGGCGGTCGCGGTGGTCGCGCCCGGCCGGGACGGCGTCCGCCGGCTGACCTACGGCGAACTGGACCGGCAGTCCCAGCGCACCGCCGTACGGCTGCGCGAACTCGGCGTCGGCGAGGGCTCGGTGGTCGCGGTCTGCCTGGACAAGTCGCCCGAGCTGATCAGCACCCTGCTGGCGATCTGGCGGGCCGGCGCCGCCTACCTGCCGCTCGACCCCGGGCACCCGGCCGACCGGCTCGCCCACCAGGTCACGGACGCCGGAGCGGCGCTGGTGGTGGTCGACCAGCGGCGCCCGCTCCCGGCCGACCTGCCCGCCACACCGGTCACCCTGGAGGAGCTGGACCGGCCCGTGCTGGGGGGCGCCGTACCGCTGCCCGCCGCCGACCCGGACCGGGCCGCCTACCTGATCCACACCTCGGGCTCCACCGGCCGTCCGAAGGGGGTCCGGGTCGACCACCGCAACCTGGCCGCCGTCACCGCCGGCTGGCGCGCCGAGTACCGGCTGGACACCGAGGTCCGGGTGCACCTCCAGATGGCCGGCACCGCCTTCGACGTCTTCTCCGGCGACCTCGCCCGGGCGCTCAGCACCGGCGGCACCCTCGTCCTGGTCGACCGCGAGCTGCTCTTCGACACCGCCCGGCTGTACCGGGTGATGCGCGAGGAGGCCGTGGACGGCGGCGAGTTCGTGCCCGCCGTGGCCCGCGCGCTGCTGGCCCACTGCGAGCGCGAGGGCCTGCCGCTGGACTTCCTGCGGCTGCTGATCGTCGGCTCCGACTCCTGGAAGGCCGCCGAGCACCAGCGGGTGCGCGCCCTGTGCGGCCCGCGGACCCGGCTGGTCAACTCCTACGGGCTGACCGAGGCCAGCGTCGACAGCACCTACTACGAGGGCGCCACCGACCGGCTGGAACCCGGCCGGATGGTGCCGATCGGCCGCCCGTTCCCGAACAGCGCCGTGTACGTCCTGGACCCGTACGGGGAGCCCGTCCCGGTCGGCGTGCCCGGCGAACTGTGGATCGGCGGCGCGGGCGTCGCGGCCGGCTACCCCAACGACCCGGAGCAGACCGCCCGGCGCTTCGTCACCCTGGACCTCGACGGCACGCCCGCGCGGCTCTACCGCACCGGCGACCTCGGCCACTGGGACGCCGCGGGCACGGTGCACCTGCTCGGCCGGATCGACAACCAGGTCAAGGTCCGCGGCCACCGGATCGAGCTGGGCGAGATCGAGGCCCACCTCACCGCCCGCCCGGAACTCGCCCAGGCCTGCGTGGCCGTCCGCCAGGACGCCCGGGGCGAGGCCGTCCTCGCCGCCTACGTGGTGCCCGCCGAGGGCACCGTGCTGGACCGCCGCGAACTGCGCCGCCACCTGGCCGAGCACCTGCCCACCGTGATGATCCCCTCCTACCTCACCGAGCTGCCCGCCCTGCCGCTCACCCCGAACGGCAAGGTCGACCTCGCGGCCCTGCCCGAGCCCAAGGCCGACACCGCCGGGGCCCAGCACGAACCGCCCGTCACGCTCTACGAGACGAGCGTCGCCGAGCACTGGCGGAACCTGCTCGGCCTGGACGAAGTCGGCCTCCAGCACGACTTCTTCGAACTCGGCGGCAGCTCGATCCGGCTCATCGAGCTGATCCACCACCTCCAGAGCGAGTTCAACATCAGCATCCCGGTCGGCCTGCTGTTCAAGGTCACCACCCTGCACGGCATGGCCCGCACCGTCGAGCAGATCATCACCGGCGAGGTGGCCGGCGGCGAGCCCTACCTCTGGTTCAACGCCGGGGCGCCCGAGGAGCACACGGTCTTCTGCTTCCCGCCGGCCGGCGGCCACGGGCTGGTCTACCGGCAGCTCGCCGCGCACCTGGCGGAACACCGGATCGCCTCCTTCAACTACCTGACCGGCGACGACAAGACCGCCCGCTACGCGGACCTGGTCGAGGAGCTGCACGCCGCCGGGCCGTACGTCCTGCTCGGCTACTCGCTCGGCGGTAACCTCGCCTTCGAGGTGGCCAAGGAGCTGGAGCGGCGCGGACGCACGGTGGCCTCGGTGCTGATGGTGGACGCCTACCGGGTCACCGAGGCCTTCGACCTCGGCGAGGAGCACCTGGCCGTCTTCGAACGCGAACTCCACGAGCACCTGCACCGCCACACCGGCTCGCGGATCGTCGCCCAGGAGACCCTCGAACAGGCCAGGGACTACCTGGAGTTCAGCAGCCGGACGCCCAACACCGGAACGGTCAGGGCCCAGTTGGACGTGGTCTGCGAGCGCGACCGGCTCTCCGTGCACGTGGGCGGCGAACCGGGCTCCTGGCACGGCGCCTCCACCACGGGCACCGCGGTGTACGTCGGGCACGGCGCCCACGCCGAGATGCTCGACGGGGACTTCGCCGCCCGCAACGCCGAACTGGCGGGCGCCATCCTGGCCGGGGGCACCGCCGATGGCCGCGGCTGACCGCGGGCCGGACTGGTCCGGCAGGGAGCGGGCCGCCGGCGGCCCGCCCCGGGTGATCGTGATCGGGGCCGGCCTGGCCGGCCTCGCCACCGGCTGCTACGCGCAGATGAGCGGCCTGGAGACCCGGATCTTCGAGAAGCACGTGCTGCCCGGCGGCTGCTGCACCGCGTGGTCCCGGCACGGCTACCTGTTCGACTACTGCATCGACTGGCTGATCGGCACCGCCGAGGGCACCGGCGCGCACCAGGTCTGGAGCGAACTCGGCGCCCTGGACGGCAAGTCGGTGACCCGCTTCGACACCTTCAACCGGGTGGTCGACGAACACGGCCGGGCCGTCACCTTCTACGGCGACCCGGACCGGCTCGAGGCCCACCTGCTGGCCCTCGCACCCGGCGACGCCAAGCCGATCCGGGCCTTCTGCCGCGACCTGCGCCGCTACGCCGCGATGGAGCTGCCCTGGGAGCTCACCCCGCCGCCGCTGCGCACCACGGCGGAACGGCTGCGCACCCTGCGTGCCGTCCTGCCCGCGTTCCGGCTGTTCTGGCGCACCGCGACCACCCCGATGAGCGGCTTCGCCGAGCGCTTCCAGGACCCGCTGCTGCGGCGGGCCTTCCCCAACATGTTCCTCCAGGAGCCCGAGGGCTTCCCGCTGCTGCCGTACCTCTACACCCTGGCGGCCGCCCACAACGGCAACGCGGGCTTCCCGCAGGGCGGTTCGCTCGGGCTGGCGCGCTCGGTCGAGGAGCGCTACACCTCGCTCGGCGGGGTGATCGGCTACCGCTGCCGGGTGGAACGGGTCCTGATCGAGGACGGGCGCGCGATCGGGGTGGAACTCAAGGACGGCACCCGGCACTTCGCCGACCACGTGGTGGCCGCCTGCGACGGCCCGACGGTGCTCGAGCGGCTGCTGGAGGGCCGCTACTCCAGCCCCGCCACCGAGAAGCTGTACGGCGAACTGCTCGACAAGCCGGGCAACCTGTACCCGGCCGTGGTCTCCGCCTTCGTCGGCATCGACGGACCGCTGCCCGCGGGCGAGCCGCACAGCACCACCTACCTGCTGACGCCCGAGGACGGCGAGCGGCTGCCCGGCTCGCTCCAGCGCAGCCTGGTGGTGCAGCTGCGGTCCTCCTACGCGGACGGCTTCGCGCCGCCCGGCAAGTCGGTGCTGCACTGCACCTACTTCAGCGACTACCGCTCCTGGAAGGACCTGCGGACCGGCGACCGCCGGGCCTACCGGGCGCGCAAGCAGGAAGTCGCCTCGTTCGTCCGGGAGTTCCTGGAGCGGACGTACCCCGGGCTCGGCGGGCGGATCGAACTCGTGGACGTCGCCTCGCCGGTGACCACCGAGCGGTTCACCGGCAACACCTACGGCAGCATCCTCGCCTGGCAGGCCTTCTCCGAGGCCGAGGACGCCGCCAACCGGCTGGTCAACAAGGACCGGATGCGGCTGCCCGGGCTGAGCGGCTTCTCCATGGCGGGCCAGTGGACCGCGCTCGGCGGGCTGATCCGGGCCGCCACCAGCGGACGGTTCGCCGCGCAGTACCTCTGCCGGGAGCTCGGCCGGCCGTTCCGGGCTTGGCCCAGCGACAACCGGGAACCCTGGCACGCGGGCAAGTGGGGCCGTCTGCCGCAACTTGACCGCGCCACCGTGGGAGCGCCGGACGTGGGAGTGCCGGAGGCAGGAGTGGCGGAAGTGGGTGTGGCGGAGTGAGCGGGACGACCAGCGGCGGCCGGCAGAGCATGGTCATCATCGGCGGCGGGCTCGGCGGGCTCTCCACCGGCTGCTTCGCGCAGATGAACGGCTACCGCACCCGGATCCTGGAGATGCACGAGATCCCCGGCGGCTGCTGCACCGGCTGGGACCGGGGCGAGTTCACCTTCGACTGCTGCATCAGCTGGCTGCTGGGCAGCGGTCCGGGCAACGAGATGCACCAGATCTGGCTCGAACTCGGCGCGCTGCAGGGCAAGCGGATGCGCAACTTCGACGTCTTCAACGTGGTGCGCACCCGGGACGGCCGGGCGGTCTACTTCTACTCCGACCCGGACCGGCTGGAGGCCCACCTGCTGGAGCTGGCCCCGGAGGACGCCCGGCAGATCCGGCAGTTCTGCGCCGGGCTGCGCAAGTTCCGCCTGGCGCTGGCCCGTTACCCCTTCCTCAAGCCGGTCGGGCTGATGGGGCGGTGGGAGCGGACGCGGATGCTGGCCTCCTTCCTGCCGTACTTCAACGTGATCCGGCGCTCGATCACGGTGCTGATGAGCGACTACTCGGCGAAGTTCCGCAGCCCGCTGCTGCGCGAGGCGTTCAACTTCATCCTGTACGAGAAGCACCCCAACTTCCCGGTGCTGCCCAACTACTTCCAACTCGCCTGCCACGCCGGACAGTCGGCCGGGGTGCCGGAGGGCGGCTCGCTGGGGCTGGCCACCTCGATCGAGCAGCGCTACCGGCGGCTCGGCGGCGAGATCACGTACAACACCAAGGTGACCGGGATCCTGATCGAGGACGACCGGGCGGTGGGGGTGCGGCTGAGCGACGGCCAGGAGGTGCGGGCGGACATCGTGGTGGCCGCCTGCGACGGCCGGACGACCATGATGGACCTGCTCAAGGGCCGCTACCTGAGCGACACCTACCGTCGGCTGTACACCCAGACCATCACCGAGCCGGGCATGGTCTTCCCCGGCTACGTGACCGTCTTCCTCGGCCTGCGCCGGCCCTTCCCGGCCGGGGACCCGTGCACCACCTACCTGCTGGAGGACGAGGTCGCCGAGCGGCTCACCGGCATCCGGCACCCGAGCATCAACGTCCAGTTCCGCAGCCGCCACTACCCGGAGCTGTCGCCCGCCGACACCACCGTGGTGTACGCCAGCTACTTCTGCGACATCGCGCCCTGGCGGGAGCTGAGCACCGGGCCGGAGCAGGAGCCCCGGGTGCGGCGCGGCGAGGAGCTGCACACCCTGCCGGTCGGCCGGGGGCGGGAGTACCAGCGGGCGAAGCGCCGGGTGCGCGACACCATCGTCGAGTACCTGGACGGCCACCACCCCGGGCTGCGGGACGCGGTGGCGGTCAAGGACGTCTCCACCCCGCTCACCCAGGTCCGCTACACCGGCAACTACAACGGGACGGTGCTGGGCTGGCAGCCCTTCGTGGAGAGCGGCGAGACCCTGGAGGAGGAGGTCAAGCGCAACGGCCCGGGGCTGCCCGGCCTCGCGAACTTCTACCTCTCCGGGGTCTGGGCGACGACCGGCGGGCTGATCCGGGCGGCGGCGGCCGGCCGGCACGTCGTCCAGTTCATCTGCCGGGACGACGGCAGGCCCTTCAGGGCCGAGGTGGATGACAGCGCACCGCCGCCCACCCTGCTCATCGAACCGGTCGGCCCCGCCGACCGCCAGTTTGGAGTCACCTCGTGAGGATCGAGAAGTGGGTCGTGCGGGAGCACGTGGACGGCGTGCCGGACGTCGAGCGGATGTACCGGAAGGTCGTGGAGGAGGTGGACGTCCGGCTCGCGGCGGACGAGATGCTGCTGCGCACCCGGTACGTCTCGGTCGACCCGTACCTCCAGGGCATCGCGCTGGACACGCCGATCGGCGACCACATGGGCGCGGACTCGATCATGGAGGTGGTGGAGGCCGGGCCCGCCGCGCGCTTCGGCGTCGGCGACCTGGTGCAGGGCTTCGGCGGCTGGCGCAGCCACCTGGTCAGCACCGGCGCGCCGAGCTTCTGGCAGACCGGGACCTTCCCGATGGTCTTCCCGGCCTTCCGCCGGCTGGACCCCGCCGACTACGGTGATGACCTGCCGCTGACCACCGCGCTCGGCATCCTGGGCGGGCCCGGGATGACGGCCTGGGGGACGGTGGAGAAGTTCCTCGACGTGCGCCCCGGGTCGACGGTGCTGGTCAGCGGGGCCTCCGGGGCGGTCGGCTCGCTGGTCGGGCAGCTGGCCAGGCACCGGGGCGCCCGGGTGATCGGCACCACGGCCTCGCCGGAGAAGGCGGAGCGGCTGTGGGAGCTGGGCTTCGAGGGGGTGCTGCTGTACCGCGACGGCGACGCGCCGGAGCGGCTGCGGAAGGAGTTGGCCGAGCTGGCGCCGGAGGGCATCGACCGGTACTTCGACAGCCTCGGCGGGGCGCTCACCGACGTGGTCTTCGGGATGCTCGCGGTGGAGAGCCGGGTGGCCGTCTGCTGGCAGTGGGGGAGCCAGGTCGGCGGGGACTGGGCGGGGCCGCGGCTGCTGCCGATGATCATGTTCCCGCGCACCACGATCCGCGGCATCTTCTCGCTGGAGTGGTTCACCGAGGAGAACTGGGCCGCGCTGCGGCGGGACCTCGGCGCACTGGTCCGTAGCGGGGAGCTGGCGTACCAGGAGACGCTGCACCGGGGGTTCGACAGCATCCCGGCGGCCTACCGCGGCCTCTACCTGGACCGTTCGGCGAACCGGGGGAAGGTGCTGGTCGAGCTCTGAGCGGACGGATGTGCGGCAGGGCCCTTCGGCGGATGTGCCGAAGGGCCCTGGCGCGCGGTCAGCCCAGGGTGAACCAGGTGCTGCGGGACTTCTTCCACTCGGGGTGGGTGAGGTCCTTGGCGGCGGTGCCGTCGTTGTAGAGGTCGGCGGAGCCGTCGTCGGTGATCAGCTGGGCGCGGGCGCCGGGGGCGTCCAGGTCCGGGACGTCCGTGACGGCCTCCCAGGCGCCGTAGTCGCTGGTCGGCAGGTCGATCAGCTTGGTCGGCTTGGAACCGGGCTGCCCGTTCCAGCGGTAGAGCGCGTACGGGGCGGAGTTGTCCTCGGCGGACCAGGAGCCGGCCACGATCAGATACTGGCCGAGGTCGTTGCGGCGGATGTCGCGGACGGACAGCCCGCCGAGGTCCAGCTCGACCGGGTCGCCGAAGGTCGCGTGCGCGGCCGAACCGTTCACCAGGGACGGGAGGTTGGTGACCGGGACGAGCAGCGCCCGGCCGCCGGTGACGGCCGGGGTGAGCGGCGCGCGGAAGCCGATGTAGGCGGTGCTGGTGCTGCCGGGGGCGAACTCCAGGCCCTCGACGTTGAAGCCGTCGATCTGCTTGGGCGCCTGGCCGTCGGCGGCACCGGCCGCGAAGCCGTAGCGCTTGCCGTGGGCGTCGTCCCAGGAGATCAGGTCGTCGCGCAGGCCGTGGTACGAACCGGCCAGGGACAGCTGGGTGTCGGCGCCGGAACCGGTGACGGTGGTGGCGAAGACGGTGTGCCGGTCGGGCTTGACCACGCCGTCCTTGTTGTTGCCGAGCGAGCCGGTCCAGTAGATGGTGTTGCCGACCCGGGTGGCGGCCTCGATGTCGATCTCCTTGGAGACGCCGAGGGCCGAGCTGAAGTCCCAGGTGCGGACCGGCGCACCGGAGTTGTCGCGGTCGTACAGGCGCAGGGTGTTGGACTCGTCGTCGCCGACCACGATGAAGCCGCCGCCCGCGTCCACGGCCGCCGAGGCGTCGCTGGAGCCGGTCAGGTAGCGGCTGGTCGCCGAGGACTGGACGGCGGGGGAGGCGGCGTAGTGCAGGGTGCGGGTGGCGCTCTTGCCGCCGAGGCCGGTGACCTTGATGGTGAGGTCGGCGTAGCCGACGCCCTGGGCGGCGACCGCCAGGGTGCGGGCGCCGCCGGTGCCGCTCACCGTCACGTCGCCGGTGCGGGCGACGGCGCTGCGGGTGGTCGCCGAGGCGGCGACGGTCAGCGCCGAGGCCGCGGCGCCGGACTGGGCGACCGTCACCGTCACGGTCGGGTCGCCGGTGGCGCCGACGGCGCCGGACAGGTACCCGGCCGAGAAGGTGATCGTCGGGGTGCCGTACGAGGCGGCGCCCGCCGGGAGTGCGGGCAGGGCGAGCACGGGCACCGCCGCGACGGCGACGGCGAGCGGCAGCAGGCGGCGGAGGGAACGCGACACGGTGGCTACCCTTCGGCAGGAGGCGGGAGTTGACGGAGGGTGCAAGCCTGCTGGCGCTCGGCGAACACCGACCCTACGGCGACCTTACGAGCAGGGACGGGCAGGCGAACAGCACGCCTCGCGGCGGTGAAGCACCGTGCGTTCAGCCGGTGATGCCGGCCGCCCGCAGGCGGCGCTCGACCGCGTCCCAGTCGGGGGCGACCGGCTCGGTCCTGCGGGTGCCGACGCCCTTGTCCTTGAAGCCGCTGGAGGTCGACACGCAGACCACCGGGCCGTCGGAGAGGTCCGGCTCGCCGAGGCTGCGCAGCCCGGCCAGACCGGCCGCCGCGGACAGCTCCGTCCACAGCCCCGCCCGGGCCAGCTCCCGCTGGGCGTCGGCGAGTTGGCCGTCGTCCAGGGTCAGCGCCCGGCCGCCGCTGGAGCGGACCGCGAGCACGCCCCGGTAGCCGCTGACCGGGGAGGTGATCGAGTACGCGTCGCTCGGGCCGACCGTCACATGGGTGGCGGGCAGGCCGTCGGCGATCGCCCGGGCGAGCGGACCGGAGGCGGCCGTCTCGCAGGAGTGGATGCGCGGCACCCCGGCGGTCAGGCCCAGCCGGTGCAGCTCGACGAACCCCTTCCAGACGCCGAACAGCAGCTCGCCGTAGCCGGTCGGGACGAACACCGCGCTCGGCAGGCCGACGTCCTGGAAGATCTCGTACGCGACGGTCTTGTAGCCCTCGGGGCCGTACGCGTGCCCGGTGTGGGTGGTGGTCAGGTTGCTGACCGGGTGCAGGCCCAGCCGGTCCACCACCTGGCGCAGCAGCGGCCAGCGGGCCTCCCACGGCACCGGGAGGACCACCGCGCCGTAGGCGTTGAGGAAGGCGTCGACGTTCGGCGGCGTGTCCGGGCCGGTGAACACCACGCAGGGCAGCCCGGCGCGGGCGGCGTAGGCGGCGGCCGAGGCGCCGTGGTTGCCGGAGGAGGCGACCGCGAGGCCCGGCGCGCCGGCGCCCACGGCGGCGCTGGTGGTGCAGCGGTTCAGCCGGTCCTTGTGGCTCCAGGTGGGGTTGCGGGACTCGTCCTTGACGTACACCCCGGGCGAGACCTCCACCAGCGGGGTGGCGCCCTCGCCCAGGCCCGGCGCGAGCAGCGGCGGCAGCAGCGGGGCCCAGCGCTCCAGGCCGCCGCGCACCGGGGCGGGGGCGAACAGGCCCGCCGGGTCGGCCTTGTCGTAGGCGTAGTCGACCTCGACGGGGTAGGAGACGTCCTCGGTGCTGGTGCGCGGGCAGCCGGCGGTGAGCGGGGGCCAGAGCGGGTAGTCGAGGGCGGGGTCGCCGAGGGAGCGCTGGCCGGTCGCGAGGGAGTCTTCTGTTGGCATGCCAGGAGACTAGCCGGGCGGCCGCCCCGCGGTCCGGCGGTTCGGCGGGCCGCGGCGCGAACCCGTTCGTGGGGGACCGGTTCCGGCTGTTCCGGGCGTTCCGGGCCCGTTCCGGGCGGGGCGGGTCCGGATCAGGCGCTCTGGCGGACTGCGGAGATGTCGAACTCCAGGACGACCTTGTCGCCGACCAGGACGCCGCCGCCCTCCAGGGCCGCGTTCCAGGTGACGCCGTACTCCTTGCGGCTGATGGTGACGGAGCCCTCCAGGCCCACCCGGAGGTTGCCGTACGGGTCGACGGCGTTGCCGGTGTACTCGAAGTCGATGGTGACCGGGCGGGTGGTGTCTCCTTGATGGTGAGGTCGCCGGTGACCCGGAAGTCGCTGTCGGAGCGCGCCTCGACCGCGGTGGAGCGGAAGGTGATGTCGGGGAACGTGGGGGCGTCCAGGAAGTCGTTGGTGCGCAGGTGCTGGTCGCGCTGCTCCACGCCGGTGTCGATGCTCTCGGCCTTGATCACCACCTGGCCGGAGGAGCGGGACGGGTCGGCGCCGTCCAGGTGGGCGGTGCCCTCGAACTGGTGGAACGCGCCGCGGACCTTGGTCACCATGGCGTGGCGGGCGACGAAGCCGATCCGGGTGTGGGTGGGGTCGAGGACGTAGTCGCCGGTGAGCTCGGAGAGGTTGGCGGTCATGGTCGGCATGCCTCCTGGTGCGGGTCCCGGGTCTCGGCCCGGGGCTGGTCGGGCGGTCCCCGGACCACGCTAGGGGCAGATCCCGCGGGTCGCGCGTCGGGCTGGGCCTAAGTGGGGCACGGGGTGGGAAGGCTCGCGGGGTACGTCGGAGGAGCGGGGAGACGAGGGGGCCGGATTGGACAGCGGGATACGGGCGATGGTCGACGCGGTCGGCGAGGCGGAGCGGCAGGTGCGGGAGAACGCGCTGCCGAAGGCGCGGGACAGCGGCCGCGAGAGGGTGCCGGAGAAGGAGGAGGCGGCGCTGCTGGGTGCGCTCGCCGGGCTGGTGGAGAGCATCGGGGAGCTGGCGGGCGCGGTCGGCGGCCGGGTGACGAACCGGGGCACGGCCAGGACGTACACGGTCGCGGGCAGGCGGCTGCGGAGCGAGGCCGGCAACCTGCGGGGCGACGAGGACGAGACCGCGGCGCGGTCCAGGTGACCGGCCGCCGGTGCCCCCGGCCGGGGGCACCGGCGGTGTCGCTCAGCGGTGGCTCGGGAACTGCACCACCTGCTGGTAGGTCGGGCGGTTCTGCCAGGTGGTCTTGGCGTCCGTCACGCCGCCCAGCGGGCGCTGGATGATCGTGTCGGCGCACCACTGGTCGCCGGCCGCGCAGTCCGCGTCGCCCGGGTAGACCTGGGCCGGCGTCCGGGCGGCGGCCTGCTTCAGGGTGGTCAGCAGGACGGTCCGGCAGGCCGCGAGGTCGCCGCCGCCGCAGAACGGCCGGGCCAGCGGGCCGGCCACCCGGTCGCCGAGGACGGCGCGCAGGTCCTTGTCCAGGTAGCTCCACCAGCCGTACTGGAAGGCCGAACCCTTGTGCGGGATGGCCTCGTTGGCGCTCACCGGGCCGCCGCCGGGGCCGGTCTGCCCGCCCGAGGGGGACTCGTTGATCTGGAGGGCGCCGGTCAGCGCGCCGAACAGCGGGTCGCCGAGGCCCGGCCGCATGACGCCCTCGGCGACCAGCGGCCACCAGGCGTCCATCACCCGGATCGCGGTGGCGTCCGCGTAGCCGTGGCTGCCCGGTGAAGTCTCCTTCCGCTGGCCTCCGTTGGCGAGCCATGCCTCCAACTGCTGCAGGGCGGTGAGGGTGGCCTGGTCGGTGACGGGCGCGCTGCGCAGCACGCGGATCAGGTCGGGCAGCACGTCCTCGGCTCGCAGGTCGGCCAGGGCGGCGCCCTCCATGGCCTGGGTGAGCGAGACCCGGCTCACCTTGCCGCCGTTCCCGAGCAGGGACTTGACCCGGTCGTCCAGCAGGTTGCCGCGGTGCACCGAGCCGTTGCCGAAGCCGGCCGAGGTGTAGCCGTTCGCCTGCTTGTTGTTCCAGGAGATGTAGTAGTCCTGGTTGACGGACTGCGGGTGCTCGGCCGCCGGGGTGTACCGGGCGGTGTTGGCGACGGGGTCGAAGTCGGCCCACTCGTAGGCGGGTTGGGCCTTCACGGGGAGCCCGGGGTCGACGCCGGGGGCGCGGACCGGGTTGCTGCCGGAGTTGTAGTACGCGATGTCGCGCGAGTCGGCGTAGAACCAGTTGAAGGTGTAGTTGATGTCCTGCGCCGCCTGCTGGAACCCCGCCGCGTCGTGCACCGCGCCGGGGTCGTTCAACTCCTGGAAGCCGATGATGGATTCGGCCTCGTGCCGGTAGGTGGAGCGCAGCGAGGTGAAGGCGACGGGTGCGCCGCCGACCGTGCCGCGGGCGGTGACCAGGCCGTACCGGGAGCGGTTCATCACCAGGGTGTAGGACCCGGCCGGGGTGGAGTCGGCGGTGGTCGGGTTCCAGGCGTTCTTGCGTTCCAGCCGGTCGAAGGGCAGGCACTGGCCGTGCCAGATATAGGAGTTGGCGGAGGTGGTGACCGGGGAGCCGTCGGTGGTGCAGAGCGGGACGGCGTAGGTGTCGGTGATGTCCTGCCCGGCCGAGGTGGCGCTCCAGGCGTAGTCCTGGCCGCGGCCGAGCTGCACGTAGAAGCTCAGGCCGGCGAAGGCGGCGCCGCGCGCGCTGATCCCGGGGCCCTGGATCTCCTCCAGCATCAGCAGTTGCGGGGCGAAGTAGCCGGTCTGCGGGCCGAACACGGCCACCGGGTGGCCGTCGTCGGTGCGGGCGCCGGAGACCAGCAGGGCGTTGGACATGCCGTGCCGGGCGGTGAGCAGGTTGCCGGGCAGGACGCCGTTCGCCGCGGTGGTGGCGGAGTCGGCGGAGCCGGTGGCGTCGTACACGACCCGCTCGGGCACCACCGAGCCGGGGTCGGGCAGCGCCTCGCCCTGCGGGTGGTCGGGGACGGTGGCGTACGGGAAGCTCTGCCCGTCGTGCAGGGTCTGGACGGCCTCCGGGTCGTCCGCCTCGCGCAGCGACGCCCAGACCGCGTCCCCGGCGTCCTTGCCGTACCGGGCCTCGGCGGCCGACTTGACCTGGGCGGAGGCCAGTTCACCGCCGCCGCCGGAGCCGAACAGGGCGCCGACCACGGAGGCGAGGGCGACCAGGTCGGTCAGCTTGAACGGTTCGATCGAGCCGGCGTTGGTGATCGGGTCGATGTGCCCGGTGAGGTCGTACTCGCCCGGGAAGGTGCGGGCGTTGTAGGACTCCTTGGCGTACTGGTTGACGCCGTCGAGGTAGGCGTTGGCGTCGGCGAGGGCCTGGGTGGCCCGGCCGCCGCGGGCGGCGATGGTGTCGATCTGCTGCTGGAGCTCGGCCTCGGTGTACGGGGCGGCCTGCCAGAAGGTCTGCTCCAGCTGGCGGTTGGCGGCGGCGCCGCCCGCGAAGCCGGACAGCTGGCCGCGGCCGACGTGCCGGAAGAGGTCCATCACCCAGAGCCGGTCCTGGGCGGCGGCGTAGCCCGCGCCGAACTCGGTGCCGTAGCGGGTGGTGCCGGTGATGTGCGGGACGCCGGTGGCCTTGTCGCGCACGATGGCGACGTCCGGGCGCGGGCTGGTGGTGCTGGCCACCTGGTCGGCGGGGACGCCGAAGGAGGCGTCGTTGAAGAAGTCGCGCAGCTTGGCCTCGGTCAGGCCGGGGTAGCCGGAGGCGAGGGCGGCGTAGGGGCCGAGCTGGTCGTCGGTGTGCGCGGGGCGGGTGCCGAAGGCCCGGTTGAGCAGGATGTCGGCGAGGGTGGCGTTGCCGTTCTCGCCGGGCGGCAGGATGTCGGCGCAGTGGCCGCCGCAGTAGTCGTTGGCGGCGGCGGTCGCGGGGGCCGGCGCGGCGGCGGTGGGGGTGGTGGTGAGGGCGGCGGTGACGAGCAGGGCCGAGGCGAGGGCGGCGGCCGGGAGTCGGAGGGAGCGGGGGCGGGGGCGTTGGCGTTGGCGTGACCGCAAGGCGGACTCCTCCGTCGAAGTCTCACGGAAGAGTCGACGGTAGGGGTGCTACTGGCCGGTTGGCTAGTGGCGTGCATGCCATTTCCCGTACGGGGAAGCGGAGTTGGCCGTCCGCGGGTCGGTCGGGAAGCAGCGGCGCCGCACCTGCCGGGCTCAGTCCGGAGGTGCGGCGCCGGGTCGGTGGCGCGTCGGGTCAGGGCTTGAGCACCAGGCGGATCGGGTCGCCCTCCTTGTGCTCCAGCGCCTCGACCGCACGGGCCGCCTCGGCCAGCGGGAAGGTGCCGCTCACCGAGCGGGAGAACTCCAGCCGGCCGCCGCGGACCAGGTTGACCAGGTCGACGACGTCCTGGCCCTCGGAGCCGTAGTGGCCGCGGATCTGCTGGCGCAGGTAGCTGACCAGGGTGCCGTTGGTGACGGTCAGCGGCTTGTTGGTGAGGCCGACCAGCACCAGGCGGCCGTGCTCGCCGAGGGTGGCCATGGCCTGCTCGCGCACCGGGGCGACCCCGGCGAAGTCGAAGGCGACGGACAGCGGGCGGCCGCCGGTGGCCTCGCGCAGCAGCCCGGCGAAGCCCGGGTCGGCCGGGTCGAGGGCGGCGTCGGCGCCGAAGGCCAGGGCGCGCTCGCGGGCGGCCGGCAGCGGGTCGACGGCGACGATCGGGAAGGCGCCGATCGCCCGCAGCAGCTGCACGCCGTGGGCGCCGAGGCCGCCGACGCCCCAGACGCCGACCGCCTCGGCCGGGCGTACGGCGCCGGTGGCGGTGATCGCGGCCCAGGGGGTCGAGACCGCGTCGGGGATGAAGCAGGCCTGCTCGAAGGGGAGTTCGTCCGGTATCGGCACCAGGGTGGTGGCGGTGGCGAGCGCGTACTCGGCCCAGCCGCCGTCGTAGTCCACGCCGCGGGTGTGCACGACGCCGTCGCGGGTCTCGCCGGCCTGCAGCAGCACCCGGTCGCCGACGGCCGTACCGGTCACGCCCTCGCCGAGGGTGTGCACGGTGCCCGCGACCTCGTGGCCGAGGGTGACCTTGTCGCCCTTGAGGTAGAGCGGCTTGAGCATGCCCTCGATCAGGTGGACGTCGGAGAGGCAGACGCCGGCGGCCTCCACCTTGATCAGCACCTCGCCCGGGCCGGGGGCCGGGACGGGGACCTCCTCCACGGCGAAGGAGCCCTTCGCGACGTCGAGCCGGCCGGCGAGCATCGTGGCGGTCATCGGGACTTCCCTTCTCACGGGGGCGGCGGGTCGGGGGAGTGCCCGCCGCTCCGGAAGTTACTTGTTATTCAACAAGCAAGTTCACACTAGCATGGTGGCATGTCTACGCACGATGAGGACCGAACCGGTGGGGCCGGGGCGCTCCGGGAGGCGCCGGCGCGCCGCACCCAGGCCGAGCGGCGCGCCCGGGCCGAGTCCGCGCTGATCGCCGCCGCCGCCCGGCTGATCGCCGAGCACGGCAGCACCGGGGTCACGCTGGCCAGGGTGGGCGAGGAGGCGGGCTTCAGCCGGGGTCTGGCCACCCACTACTTCGGCTCCAAGGCCGCACTGCTGGCGCGGCTCCAGGAGGCTGCGCTGGCCGAGGCGATGGCGTCGGCCGCTCCGGCGCGCAGCGGGGCGGGGGCCGCCGAGGAGCTGTGCGGGTTCGCGCGCGGCTGCCTGGAGGGCGTCCGCAACCCGACCGACCTGGGCCGGGCCTTCGTGGTGCTGGGGGCCGAGGCGCTCGCCGGGGCCTCGGAGCTGACCGGCGCGGTGGCGGAGCTGGACGCCCGGACCCGGGCGTGGACGGCCGAGGTGGTCGGGCAGGGGCAGCGGGACGGGGAGGTGCGTCCCGGTGTGGACCCGGTGGCCTTCGCGCCGGCCTTCGTCGGGCTGCTCAAGGGGCTGGTGGTGCAGGCCGCGGCCGCGCCGGAGGCCTTCGACGTGGGGGCGGCGGTCGCGGAGTCCGAGCGCTGGATCCGGCTCGCGCTCACCGCGGGCTGAGGCTGCGGAACGCAGGCGGCCGGGCGGTCCGCGCCGCTGTCGGCCGCTCCGCGCGCAACCCCCGCTGACCTCGCCGATCGCCGCGCGGACCGGATCCGTACGGCCTGGATATCCTGATCCCATGAGCGACAACCTTCCCCCGTGTCCGCAGTGCTCCAGCGAGTACACCTATGAGATGAACGCCCTCATGGTCTGCCCCGAGTGCGGCCACGAGTGGGTGCCCGGCGGGGCCGACGAGGCCGGAGCGCCGGCCGGCGAGCGCGTGATCAAGGACGCCGTCGGCAACGTGCTGAGCGACGGCGACACCGTGACGGTGGTCAAGGCGCTCAAGGTCAAGGGCAGCGTCTCCGGCATCAAGGCCGGCACCAAGGTGCGCAACATCCGCCTGGTGGACGGCGTCGACGGGCACGACATCGACTGCCGCGTCGAGGGTTTCGGTGCGATGCAGCTCAAGTCCAGCGTGGTGAAGAAGGCCTGACCACGGGCCCGAACGGCCGCGCCCCGCCGGGAGGGACTGACGCTGTTGGTTAATTCGGGGTGGCGTTACTCGGCCCCGCTGAGCATCAGCTCGGCGGGGCCGAGTACTGCGAAGTGGCTGGTGCGGGTGCGGGCTCGTGGTGTTTCGGTGAGGTGGGCGCCGATGCGAGCGAGATTGATCGCAGCGCCGGTACGCTCACTTCCGGCCGCTGGGCCCGGGCGACGGCCGAACGTGCGGCGCAGCGGCTCGCCGCCGAGGAGGCGGTCGAGGAAGCCGAGCGGACGAAGGGGATGGTGGACGCCTGATGGAGCGCCTGGACAGCGGCGGGCACCCGGAGGGGAGCGGGAGCGAGGCCGGAGCGGCGGCCCGGGTCTGGCAGGGGATGAACGCCCTCGTGCTGGAACGCTACGACCGCCGCAAGAGCGTCGCCGAAGCCCTCGGCATGAGCTTCAGCCGGGTCAGGGCGCTGCGCCGGCTCGTCGCCGGCCCGATCACCCTGCGGGAGCTGGCCGAGCGGCTGGGCGCCGACCCGCCGTACACCAGCGTCATCGTGGACGACCTGGTGCGGCGCGGCCTCGCCGAGCGCATCACCAACCCGGTCGACCGGCGCTCCAAGCTGGTCCACCTCACCGAGGAGGGCGAGGCGAAGGCCGCGATCGCCACCGGGATCCTCAGCACCCCGCCGGACGCGCTGCTCGCGCTGCCGCCGGAGGACATCCGCGTGCTCGACCGGGTGGTGGCGAAGCTGCTGGGCTGAGCCGCCCCTGCCGACCCGTCGGACGGTGCCGAGCCCGCGGCGGAAGGGCCGTCACCGGATCCGCTCCGGTGACGGCCCTTCAGAACTCCGGGGGGGGGGGGGAATTCCCCGGCGGGCGCGGTTACTTCGCGCCGAAGGCCTTCTCGATGTCCTCGACGACCTTCTCCGCCGCGATCGGGCCGGAGCTGCTGCTCCACACCTGGCCGTCGACGCCCATGAGCTGGTTGGTGCCGACGGCCTTGAGGCGGGTGAAGGCCTCCTGCTTGCGGGCGGTCTCCAGGGCCTTCTCGCCCTCGGCGTTCAGGGTGGCGACGAACACCCGGTCGGCGTCGGCCTTGTTGAGGTTCTCCAGGGACAGCGGGTCCGAGTGGGGCTGGGCGCCCAGGCCGTCGGCGATCGGCATGGTGCCGGCGCCGGCCTTCTTCAGCAGGTCGCCGGGCATGTTGGTGGTGTTCATCACGATCGGCCCGTTGGGCATCCAGCGCATCACCACGGCGCTGCCGCTCTTGCCCTCGCCGGCCTTGGCGGCGCGCTTGTCCAGGGCGTCCAGCTTGGCGGCCAGGTCGTCCTTGTGGCCGAGCGCGTCGCCGTACACGGCGAGCACCTCGCGCCAGTCGCCGGCCTTGGGGGCGATGGTCGGGGCGACCGCCGAGAGCTTGTCGTACTGGGACTTCTCGATGCCGGAGGAGGCCAGGATGAGGTCCGGGGTGGCCTTCAGGATCGCCTCGAGGTTGGGCTCCTTGACCGTGGCGACCAGCGGGATGCTGTCGGCCTTCAGGTAGGCGGGGGCGGTGGTGCCGCCGCGGCTGGAGCTGGTGCCGACCGGGGTGACGCCGAGCGCGAGGGCGGTGTCCAGCGAGGTGTCGCCGAGGGCGATGACCCGCTTGGCCTCGGCCGGGACCTCCACGGCGCCGAAGGCGGTGTCGATGCTGCGCTTGCCGCCCTTCGCGGCGGCGGTGGACGAGGAGCCGGAGTCACCCGCGGACCCGCCGGACCCCGAGGAGCCGCACGCGGTCAGGCCCAGGGAGAGGGCGCCGACCACGGCCGCGCCGAGCAGGGTCTTGGTAAAGCGGGTGCCAAGCATGGGTGTTCTCCGAGAAATGGTAGTTTACGGGCGAACCGTTTTTCTGAGGTTAGCCTAACCATACGTAAGGCCCTGACGGGGAGGCCCGGTGTGACATTCCGATCACTCCTGCTGCGCGGACTGCTGCCCGCCGGCGCGATACTGCTGCTCGCCGTACTGGCGAGCCTGCTGCTCGGCGCGGGCGACGTGGGACCGTCACGGGCGCTCTCCACCCTGCTCGGTGACGGCGACTCCGACTCCCGGTTCACCGTGTTCCACCTGCGCGCCCCGCGCACCGCGGTGGCCCTCGCGGTGGGGCTCGCGCTCGGCGTGGCCGGCACCGTGCTCCAGGCAGCCGCCCGCAACCCGCTGGCCGAGCCCGGCCTGCTCGGGGTCAGCACCGGCGCCTCCTTCGCCGTCGTGATCGCGATCGTGCTCGGCGCCAGCGCCGCCAGCGTCGGCCCGTACGTCGCCGTACTGGGCGCCGGCGCCGGCTGCCTGCTGGCACTCGGCGCGGCCCGGCTGCGCGGCACCGGCGACGACCCCGTCCGGCTGGTGCTCGCCGGCGCGGCGCTGAGCGGGCTGATGAACGCCGGCTCCTCCGTGCTGCTGCTCTCCGACGCCCGGGCCGCCGACGAGATCCGGTTCTGGACCATCGGCTCGGTCGCCGGCCGCGGCACCGACCAACTGCTCGCGGTACTGCCGGTCCTGCTGCTCGGCCTGGTGCTGGCGCTGCTCTCCGGCCCGGCGCTGACCGCGCTCAGCCTCGGCGACGACGTCGCCACCGGCCTCGGCCACAAGCCCCGCCGGGCCCGCGCCCTCGCGGTGACCGCCGTCGCCCTGCTGGTCGGCGCCGCCACCGCGATCGCCGGACCGGTCTCCTTCGTCGGCCTGGTGGTGCCCTTCGCCGCCCGGGCCCTGGTCGGCCCGGACCTGCGCCGGCTGCTCGTCGTCTCCGCCCTGCTCGGGCCGGCCGTCGTGCTGCTCGCCGACGTGGCCTCCCGGCTGGTCGCCCGCCCGTACGAGATGCCGCTCGGCGTGATGACCGCCCTGTGCGGCGCCCCCGTGCTGGTCGCCGTCGTCCGCTCGCACCGAATGCCCGCGCTGTGAAGGCCCCCGTGAAGGCCCCTGTGAAGACCGCCGCAGAGAACGACGCAGAGAACGCCGTGGAACCCGACGGCCCCTCGGCCGCGACCCGGCGGCCGGCGCCGCCCGTGCCGCCCGGCACCCGGCTGCTCGCCCTGGGCGGCCGCTCGGTGCTCGTCCCGGTCCGGCCGCTGCTCGGCTGCACCGTCCTGCTGCTCGCCGTGGTCGCGGTGACCGCCGTCTGCCTGGCCGTCGGCGAGACGAACCTCGACCCGGTGACCGCCCTGCGCGCGGCCTTCGGCGACGGCACCGCGCGCGACGTGCTGCTGGTGGAGAAGCTGCGGCTGCCCCGCGTCGAGGCCGCACTGGCCGTCGGCGCCGCCCTCGGCGTCGCCGGCTGCCTGATGCAGACCCTCGCCCAGAACCGGCTGGCCACCCCGGACACCGTCGGCTTCAACGAGGGCGCCACCGCCTTCGCGGTCGCCTCCGTCACCGGCGTCGCCACCCAGCTGCTGCCCTCCGCCGCCGCCCTGGCGGGCGCCGCCACCGCCGCCTCGCTCGCCTTCGCCCTCGGCGGCGGGGCCGGCCGCAACGGCTACCGCTTCCTGGTCGTCGGCCTCGGCATCGGCGCGGTCTTCGGCGCGGTGACCAACCTGATGCTCTCCCGCGCCGCCATCGACTCCGCCAACGCCGCCTACGCCTGGACGGTCGGCACCCTCAACAGCCGGGACGCCGACGCCGTCGGCTACCTCGAACTCGGCCTGCTGGCCTGCCTGCCCGCCGCCGTGCTGCTCGGCCGCCGGCTGTCGCTGCTGCGCTTCTCCGACGCCGTCGCCACCGGGCTGGGCGTCCGGGTGCGCGGCCTGCGGGTCGGCGTCCTGCTGGTCTCCGTGGTCTGCGCGGGCCTGGCGGTGGCCGTCGCCGGACCGCTCGGCATGATCGCGCTCGCCGCGCCCGAGGCCGCCCGCCGGATCGCCGGACCGCGCTGCGTGCCGGTGCTCACCTCGGCCGTCGCCGGAGCCGCCTTCACCCTGCTCGCCGACCTGATCGGCCGCACCCTCCTGTCGCCGCTGGAGGTGCCGGCCGGCCTGGTCACCGCCGTCGTGGGCGGCCCGTACCTGCTCTGGCTGCTGCTCACCACCCGTCCCCGGAGGACCGCATGACCGCCCGCCCCGCGACCGCTGAATCCTCCGGGACCGTGACGGCCACGGTCGGAGCGCCCCGGCTGGCGACCAGCGCGCTCAGCCTCGGCCACGACCGCACCATCGTGGTGCGCGAGCTCGACCTCGAACTGCCGCAGCGGCAGGTCACCGTCATCGTCGGCCCGAACGGCTGCGGCAAGTCCACCCTGCTCGGCGGCCTCGCCCGGACCATCGCCCCGCGCTCCGGCGCCGTGCTGCTCGACGGCAAGCCGCTGACCTCGCTGTCCACCCGCGCCATCGCCCGGATCATCGGCCTGCTGCCGCAGTCCGCCACCGCCCCGGACGGGCTGACCGTCCGCGACCTGGTCCGCTACGGCCGCCAGCCGCACCAGGGCCTGCTGCGGCAGTGGTCCGCCGCCGACGCCGAGGCGGTCGAGCACGCGCTCGCCGCCGCCGACCTGCACGAGCTGGCCGACCGCCCGCTGGACACCCTCTCCGGCGGCCAGCGCCAGCGCGCCTGGATCGCCATGGCCGTCGCCCAGGACACCGACATCCTGATGCTGGACGAGCCGACCTCGGCGCTGGACATGGGCCACGCGCTGGAGGTGCTGGAGATGGTGCGCGGCCTGACGGCCGAGCGCGGCCGCACCGTGGTCCTCGTCCTGCACGACCTGACCACCGCCTGCCGCTACGCCGACCACATGGTGGCCATGCGCGACGGCCGGGTGGCCGCCCAGGGCGCGCCGCGCGACATCGTCACCCCGGAGCTGGTGCGCGAGCTGTACGGGGTGGAGAGCGTGATCCTCACCGACCCGGTGCACGGCACCCCGGTGGTCTGCCCGGTCGGCCTCGCCCCCCGGGTGCGCTGACGTCGGCGGGCCGGTCAGCCGGTCAGCCGGCCAGGCCCGGCAGCACCAGGGCGCCCGGCAGCTCCGCCAGGGCCCAGCCGGGCAGGATGAGCTTGCCCCGGCGCCGGCCGCTGCCGACCAGGACGTACGGGGCCGCGGCCACCGCCTCGTCGATCAGCAGCGGCCAACCGCCGGGCAGGCCGACGGGGGTGATGCCGCCGTACTCCATGCCGGTCAGCTCGACCGCGGTGTCCATCGGCGCGAAGGACGCCTTGCGCGCCCCCAGCTGGGTGCGCACCGCCTTGTTGACGTCCACCCGGGTGGTGGCCAGGGCCAGGCACCCGGCCAGGGTCACCTCCCCGGCGCGCTTGGCGGCGACCACCACGCAGTTCGCGGAGAGCTCCGGCGGCACGTCGTAGGCCGCGCAGAACACGGCGGTGTCCGCCTGCTCCGGGTCGCTGTCCACGTAGAGCACCGAGGCGGCCGCTCCGGGCGCGTCCCAGTTCTTCAGCGCGTCGGCGACGGGCGCGGCGAGCTCCGCGCCGAGCTCCAGGGCCGGTACGGCGGTGGCGAAGTTCCCGAACGGCGGGGCGGTGGACTCACTCATGGACCGGACTGTAGCGCGCCCGGCCACCCGGTCGGCCCTACCCGGCTGCCGTCGGCCGTACGGGAGGAGCGCGGTCAGCCGTACGGGACGACGGCGACCGGGCAGTGCACGTGGTGGATCGCGGCGTGCGCCACCGGGCCGAGGTGGTGGTGGCGCAGCGGCATCCGCCGGATGCGGCGGCCGACGACCAGCAGCCGGGCCGTCGCGGCGGCGTCCACCAGCTCGACGGCGGCCTTGCCGCGGATCAGGTCGGTGCTCACCGTCACCTCGGGGTGCCGGGCCTGCCAGGGCTCCAGGGCCCGGGCGAGGCCGTCGTGCTCGACGGCCGAGACCTCGCCCTCCAGCCCGCCGATCGCCCCGTAGGACATGTACTCGCTGCCGGCCGGCGGGGACCAGACGTGCACCACGCGCAGCGGCGCCGAACGGAGCGCGGCGGCCTCGAAGGCGAAGGCCAGCACCTCGTCCGCCGGGTGCGCCAGGTCGAGGCCGACCGTCACCGCGCCGTCCGGTTCGTCCCCGCCGGCCCGGATCAGCACCACCGGGCAGTCCGCCCGGCGCAGCACCTCCTGGCTCACCGAGCCGACCAGGAAGCCGCGCAGGGTGCCCAGCCCGCGCGAGCCGAGCACCAGCAGGGCGGCCCCGTGCGCGGCGGCCTCCAGCGCCTCGACGGGATCGCCGGCCACGGAGCCGGCGGTGACCTCGACCTCCGGCGCGAGGGCGCGCAACTCGCGCTCGCACTCGGCGAGTTGTGCCAGTGCGGAGTGGTCGCCGGGCCTGCTCCCGGGGGCGATCTGCTTCGGCCGGGGCCAGGCCTGGAGGACGTCCAGGCGCAGGCCGCGGCGCTGCGCCTCGTGGGCGGCCCAGGCGGCGGCGGCCAGGCTCTCGGGTGAGCCGTCGAATCCGACGACGACGGGTCCGGTCACGGCGTGCTCCTCGGTTCCGGTGCGGCCCCAGCCCCCGGAGGTCTCGGTGCGGCCAGTATCCGCGCCGGCCCGGACCGGCGCCTCCCGGAGCCGTCGCCGGTCGCCGTGGGTGACGGGAGGGGCCCGGTTCCGCCGTCCGGCTGGTCGGCCGGGCGGCGGCGCGGCACGCCCGGGCCGGGCGGGGGCGCCGGGCTAGGGTCGGCCGAACCGCCGTGTGCCGGTCGCGCCGTTCCGACCGCTCCGCCCCAGCCGGTCCTTCTCAGCCCGGGAGAACGATGCCGAGGGTCCCCACGTTCCGCTCGCGGTGGGCGGGCGCCGCCGCCGGACTGGCCGTGCTCGCCGCCGCCCTGGTGGGCTGCGGGGACGGTGGGAGCGGCGGCCCGGTCACCCTGAACTGGTACAACTTCCCGGACGACTCGGGCGCCCTCCAGCAGGCCGCCGACCGCTGCGGGCAGCAGTCCGGCGGCCGCTACACGATCCGCTACAACAAGCTGCCGCGCGGTGCCGACGGCCAGCGCCAGCAGCTGGTGCGCCGGATGGCGGCGCACGACACCGGCGTGGACGTCCTCGGCCTGGACGTCACCTGGCCCGCCGAGTTCGCCGAGGCCGGCTGGATCCGCGAGTGGACCGGGGCGATGCGCGAGCGGGCCACCGCCGACACCCTCGACGCGGCGGTGCGGACCGCGACCTGGCAGGACCGGCTGTACGCCGTGCCGTACAACTCCAACACCCAGCTGCTCTGGTACCGCGACGACCTGGTGCCGACCCCGCCCGCCACCTGGGCGGAGATGCTCTCCCAGGCCCGGGAGCTGGACCGCGAGGGCAAGCCGCACCTCGTGGAGATCCAGGGCGCCCAGTACGAGGGGCTGACGGTCTGGTTCAACACGCTGGTCACCAGCGCGGGCGGCTCGATCCTCACCCCCGACGCCCAGGGGCCCGCGCTCGGGGCGCCCGCCGTCACGGCCGCCGGGGTGATGCGCGACCTGGCGGCCTCGGTGGCCGCCGACCCCTCGCTGTCGAACCAGATGGAGGACCAGAACCGGCTCGCGATGGAGTCCGGCACGGCCGCCTTCGAACTCAACTACCCCTTCGTCTACCCCTCGATGAAGGCCAACCGGCCGGAGCTGTTCCCGCACTTCCGCTGGGCGCCGTACCCCGCGGTGAGCGCCGACCGCCCCGCCAGCGTCACCATCGGCGGGATCGACCTCGCGGTGGGCGCCTACAGCCGGCACCCCGACCTCGCCGCCGAGGCCGCCCTCTGCCTGCGCGACCGGGACAACCAGCTCACCAACGCGCTGAAGGGCGGCCTCCCGCCCTCGCTGCGGAGCCTGTACGAGACGGCCGAGCTGACCGCCAGCTACCCGTTCGCCGCCGACGTGCTGGCCGCCCTCGACTCCGCCAGCGTGCGGCCGCAGACCCCGGCCTACCAGAACGTCTCCATCGCGATCTCGCACACCCTCTCCCCGCCCGCCGGCATCCACCCGGAGAAGGACGTGGCCGACCTCCGCGGGCAGATCCGGGACGCCCTCGGTTCGAAGGGGCTGATTCCGTGACACCGCCCGTTCCCGGGCCACCGCCCGCTCCCGGGTCACCGTCCGTTCCCGGGCCACCGCCCGCCGAGGCCGCGGCCGGGGCCGCCGCCGGGCCGGGACCGGCCGGGCCCTCGCGCGGCGCCCGCCAGGAGAGCCGGCTGGGCCTGCTGCTGTGCGCCCCCGCCGTGATCGTGATGCTCGCCGTCACCGCCTACCCGATCGGCTACGCCGTCTACCTGTCCCTGCAGCGCTACGACCTGCGCTTCCCGGCCCAGGCGCACTGGGTCGGGCTCGCCAACTACGGCGCGGTGCTGACCTCGCCGTTCTGGTGGCAGGCGCTCGGTGTCACGGTGCTGATCACCGCGGTGTCGGTGGCCGTCGAGCTGGTGCTCGGCCTGGCGCTCGCCCTGGTGATGCACCGTACGGTCTTCGGGCGCGGGACGGTGCGCACCGCGGTGCTGGTGCCGTACGGGATCGTCACCGTCGTCGCGGCCTACTCCTGGCAGTACGCGTGGACCCCGGGCACCGGCTACCTGGCCGCCCTGCTGCCGGAGGGCAGCGCCCCGCTGACGGAGCAGTGGCCGGCCGTCGGTCTGATCATCCTCGCGGAGGTGTGGAAGACCACCCCGTTCATGGCGCTGCTGCTGCTCGCCGGCCTGGCCCTCGTCCCGGACGAGACGGTCCGGGCGGCGATGGTGGACGGCGCGAGCTCCGGGCAGCGGCTGCGGCTGGTGATCCTGCCGCTGATGAAGCCCGCGATCCTGGTCGCGCTGCTCTTCCGGACCCTGGACGCCTTCCGGATCTTCGACAACATCTACGTGCTGACCAGCGGCTCCAACGGCACCGGCTCGGTGTCGATCCTCGGCTACGACAACCTCTTCACCGCGCTCAACCTGGGCATCGGCTCGGCGATCTCGGTGCTGATCTTCGTCTGCGTGGCGCTCATCGCGCTGGTCTTCGTCAAGCTGTTCGGCGCGGCCACGCCTGGCGCGGAACCGGAGCGGCGATGAGCGGCCGGCCCGCCCGGGCCCTGACCGGCTGGGGCATCGCCAACCTGGTGGTCGTGCTCTACGCGCTCTTCCCGGTGTGGTGGATCGTGGCGCTGTCCTTCAAGGACCCGAGCACCCTCTCCGACGGCGCCTTCGTGCCCCGCCGGTGGACCCTGGCCAACTACCGCGGCATCTTCCAGACCTCGGAGTTCACCCGCGCCCTGGTCAACTCGATCGGCATCGCGCTGATCGCCACCACCGTCGCCGTCGCGCTCGGCACCATGGCCGCGTACGCGGTGGCCCGGCTGCGCTTCCCCGGCAAGCGGCTGCTGATCGGGGTGTCCCTGCTGATCGCGATGTTCCCGCCGATCTCGCTCGTCTCGCCGCTGTTCGGCATCGAGCGGGCGCTGGGCCTGTTCGACACCTGGCCCGGGCTGATCATCCCGTACATGACCTTCTCGCTGCCGCTGGCGATCTACACGCTCTCGGCGTTCTTCCGGGAGATCCCCTGGGACCTGGAGAAGGCGGCCAAGGTGGACGGCGCCACGCCGTGGCAGGCGTTCCGGCTGGTCATCGCGCCGCTGGCGGCGCCGGGGGTGTTCACCACCGGCATCCTGGTCTTCATCTTCTGCTGGAACGACTTCCTGTTCGCGATCTCGCTGACCTCCACCACCTCGGCCCGGACGGTCCCGGCCGCGATCGCCTTCTTCACCGGGAGCTCCCAGTTCGAGCAGCCGACCGGCTCGATCGCGGCGGCCGCGGTGATCATCACGATCCCGATCGTGGTCTTCGTGCTGCTGTTCCAGCGCCGCATCGTCGCCGGGCTCACTGCCGGCGCCGTCAAGGGCTGAGCCCGACATCGAGTTTTCCCAGGAGGGGTTTCCCAGGAAGAGCCCGCCCCACCCGGCGGGCCAGGAAGGCGGACCGTGGCCGAGATCGTCCTCGACGGCATCACCAAGCGCTACCCCGACGGCGCCCTCGCCGTCCGCCACGTCGACCTCACCATCGCCGACGGCGAGTTCGTGATCCTGGTCGGCCCCTCCGGCTGTGGCAAGTCCACCACGCTCAACATGATCGCCGGGCTGGAGGACATCACCGAGGGCACCCTGCGGATCGCCGGGGAAGTGGTCAACGACCGCGCGCCCAAGGACCGCGACATCGCCATGGTCTTCCAGAGCTACGCCCTCTACCCGCACATGAGCGTGCGCGACAACATGGGCTTCGCGCTGCGCCTGGCCAAGGTCGACAAGGCGACCATCGCCGCCAAGGTCGAGGAGGCCGCCCGCGTCCTCGACCTCACCCGGCACCTCGACCGCAAGCCCGCCCACCTCTCCGGCGGGCAGCGCCAGCGGGTCGCGATGGGCCGGGCGATCGTCCGCGACCCCAAGGTCTTCCTGATGGACGAGCCGCTGTCCAACCTGGACGCCAAGCTCCGGGTGCAGATGCGCACTCAGATCGCCGCCCTCCAGCGCCGCCTGGGCACCACCACCGTCTACGTCACCCACGACCAGGTCGAGGCGATGACGCTCGGCGACCGGGTGGTGGTGATGCGCTCCGGCGTCGTCCAGCAGGTCGGCTCGCCGCAGCAGCTGTACGACGAGCCGGTGAACCTCTTCGTCGCCGGGTTCATCGGCTCGCCCGGCATGAACTTCCTCGGCGCCGCGCTGGAGCACGGCGCCCTGCGCACCTCGCTGGGCGACCTGCCGCTGGACGACCGCACCCGGCGCGCTCTGGAGGGCGCGGACGCGCCGCGCGAACTGGTCGTCGGCATCCGCCCCGAGGACTTCGAGGACGCGGCCCTGGTCGAGGGGCACGCCGACGGGGTCACCGTCACCGTGACCGTCGAGGTCCGGGAGTCGGTCGGCTCGGACGTCTACGTCCACTTCGCGGAGGAGGGCGGCCCGGCGGCGGCCCGGGGCCCCGGCGGCCTCGCCGGACTGGCGGAACTCGCCGAACTGACCGAGCTGGCCGAACTCGCCGCCGACTCGGGCCGGGCCGACACCGGCATGCGGGAGCACCGGGTGGTCGCCCGGCTGAACCCCGCCACCCGGGCCGCCGAGGGCGGCCCGCTGGACCTGCGGGTGGACACGGCGCGCATCCACGTCTTCGACCCCCGCACCGGGGCCAACCTGACCCACCCGGAACGTTCGTAGCGTGGTACGGAAGGCCCAACCCCCGGCCGGCCCGCGGTGTGCCTGACCGTTGCCGTACCGGACCCGACTTACATTGCCCGGTTATGGGAGAAAATGTCGGAATCAGTCGCCGATCGGTGCTCAAGGCCGTCCCCGTAGCCGTCCTCGCGGCCGGCTCCGGCGGAATCCTCGCCCGGCCCGCGGCGGCGGCCGCCGCCTTCCCGCAGCCCGTCGTCCGGCGCGCCCGGTCGGCCTCCGGCGGGCCGGCGGCGGTGCTCGACCAGACACTCGACGTACGGTTCACGACGCTCTCCGTCCCGGGCTACGGGACGGTCACCACGCGCACCTACAACGGGACCATCCCCGGGCCGACCCTGCGGGCGCGCGCCGGGGACGTGCTGTGGCTGACCCAGGTCAACGGGCTGCCGCCGAACCCGGCCGAGCCGGCTGGCCCGGCTGGGATGCCCGGGATGCCAGGCCCGGCGCGCCACGGCGGCCACAACCGGCCGCACCGCGTGAACACCTTCAACCTGCACACCCACGGCCTGCACGTCTCGCCGTCCGGGCGTGCCGACAACATCCTGCGCGCGTTCCCGCCGCGCACCGCCGACGAGGCCGCGGCCGGCGCCCCGGAGCCGCGGTACCTGACCACCGTCCAGATCCCGGCCGACCATCCGGCCGGGACGTACTGGTACCACCCGCACGCGCACGGGGCCACCGCCGAACAGATCGCCGGAGGAATGGCCGGGGTCATCGTCATCGAGGGCGACGTCGACGAGGTGCCGCAGATCAAGGCCGCCGCAGACCTGGTCGTCTGCATCAACGAACTCCGGCTCAAGGGCGGCAGGGTCCCCGACTTCACCTCCGGCGACGCCCTGGCCGCCGTCCCGCCCACCTTCACCGTCAACGGCGAGGTCAACCCCGTCCTCGTGCTGCGCCCCGGCGAGGTCCAGCGCTGGCGCCTGGTCGCGGCGACCGCGTTCACCGCCCTCTTGCTCCAGGTCACTGATGGGGAACGGAAGTTGACGCTGCATCAGATCGCCATGGACGGCGTGACCTTCCCCGCGCCGGTCGCCACCGAGGTGGTCCCGCTGGGTGTGGGCAACCGCGCCGACGTGCTGGTCCGGGGCGGCGAGGCCGGGACGTACGAACTGCGGGCCAAGGGCGTGCCCGTCCCGCTGATGACGATCGAGGTGGCGGGGGAGGCCGTCCAGCCGCCCATGGAGCTGCCGACCTCGCTGCCGCAGGGCATGCCGTTCCTCGACGAGAAGGACATCGCCAACCCCGGCGGCGACCGCAGGGTGGTCTTCCACGTCGACCCGAAGGTCTTCGCCCAGCCGTTCCCCAACGCCTACCGCGTCCTCGGCAGCCACCCGACCCCCGCGGCCGACCCCGGCGGCGACCTCACCCGCGACCCCGCCTACGGCCTGTTCGACGCCGAGTACGTCAACCACACCCTGGAACTCGGCACCGTCGAACGGTGGACCATCCACACCGACGAGACCATGCCGATCTTCCACCACCCCTTCCACCTGCACACCAACCACGTCCTCGTCACCCACCGCAACGGGGAACGGCTCGACCCGCCGGTGTGGCAGGACACCGTCGACCTGACCGGCGGCAAGCCGGGCGACACCGTCACCCTCCTGGTCAAGTACGAGGACTTCACCGGCCGCACCGTCCTGCACTGCCACCAGCTGCAGCACGAGGACCTCGGGATGATGCAGCTGGTCGAGTACGTCCGGCCGCGACGGCCGGAGCCGGCCGGATGGCCGGGGTGGCCCCAGCAGCCCGGGTGGCCGGGGTGGCCTGGGCGGCCTGGGCGGCCTCGTCCGCTCGATCACTGAGCGCTGCCGGGCGCCGGCGGCGGCGGTGCAGGAAAGCTCCTGGAACGTGCGTTCGGAACCGGATCCCGGGGTAGAACCAGTCGTACAGCGGCCGTGCGATTCCGGCTGCTCCAGCACCTCGGGCGGTGCCGCCGGGGCCGGTGCCACCGGGGCCGCGCCCGCAGTGGCCGGGCACGGGTCCCGGGGGAGAAGTCCGTGACACGCCGCACGAGGTGCGGGCCGTACGTGGCGCCGGGCGCTCACCCCGGCGCCCAGGAGCGATCACGTGTCCGTCCACCTGGAAACAGCCGGCTGGGAAGCGGCCCCCTCGGGCCTGCCGCCCGACCTCCCGCGACGGCCCACGGCGGCCGAACTCCGCCGCATGGGGAAGTCCGAGGCGCGGGAGCTGAGCGACGCGCTGTTCGAGCGGCTGGCCGGGCTGGTCCGGGAGACCCGCGCCTACAGCTACGTCCGCGGCACGATCATCGAGCTCAACATGCCGCTGGTGCGCTTCATCGCCGCCCGCTTCCGCCACCGGGCCGAGGACATGGAGGACATCCTCCAGGTCGGCACGATCGGCCTGATCAAGGCCGTCGACGGCTACGACCCGCGGCGCGGCGTCGAGTTCGTCACCTACGCGATCCCCACCATCACCGGCGAGATCAAGCGGTTCTTCCGCGACACCTCCTGGCCGGTGCGCGTCCCGCGCAGCACGCAGGAGCTCTACCTCGCCGTCGCCCGCGACTCCGACCGCCTGGAGCAGGAGCTCGGCCGGCTGCCGCGGCCCGAGGAGATCGCCGAGGACCTGCACCTCACCGTCGAACAGGCCACCGAGGGGCTGCTGGCGGGCCGGGTCTACCGCCCCAACTCCCTGGACGCGCTGCGCGACCAGGACACCGACGAGACCGGCAGCGCCCTGCTCGACCGGCTCGGCGGCTGCGACCCCGGCATCGAACTCGCCGACTTCCGCACCGCCGTCCGCCCGCTGCTGGCCCGGTTGCCCGAGCGTGAGCAGACCGTCCTCAAGCTGCGGTTCTGGGACGGGTGCACCCAGTCCCGGATAGCGGACCGGATCGGCGTCTCCCAGATGCACGTCTCCCGGCTGCTCAGCGCCACCCTGGCCTGGCTGCGCGAGGAACTGGAGGACCGGGACGCGCCCGGGTGGGGCGGCGGGGAGCCCGAGGCCGTCGCTTCCGGGGGCGGGCTTGACGGCGGGCCCGGGAGCGGTTCCGGCGGCGGGCGCGAGGGCACCGGCTGAGGCGGTCGGGCGGGCCGACGTGCGGGGTGGGGACCCGGGGTGCGGTTTCGCTGCGTGATCGGCGCATACTTTCCGTAAACACACGGAGGTGCTCATGCCCATGGTGGATGTCGCTGCCCTCGGCCGACTGGTCGCGGAGTACGAGGCCCTGTCCCCGTCGAGCTCGCCGGAGGCCCGGCAGCGGTTGCGCGACGTCTGCTACACGATCGGCATCTACACGGGCGAGGCCGACGCCGTCCGCGCGGTCGCCCGGGCCCGCATGCTGCTGGCCCGTCAGGGCCCGGCCGACGGCGGCGGGGCGACGGCCGGAGCCCCGGCGACCGACCGGGCCAGGGCGGCGCTCCTCGCCGAACTCGGCGACCTCGCGGCCCGCGAGCGGGTACGGGCCGCGCCCCTGCCCAGCCTGCACGACGTGGTGCAGCTGACCAGGGTCACCGTCCCGGACTGCGTGGGCGCCGCCGTGAGCACCTGGCACGACGACGGCTCGGTCGAGACCTTCGCGGCGACCCCGTCCTACCTGTTGGCCCTCGAACGCGCCCAGAGCGGGGCGGACGCCGGCCCGCTGCCCCGGCTCCGCCGCCAGGGCGAGGGCCAGATCGTCGTCCGGCTCGACCCCGGCCGGCCGGACCGGTTCGCCGACCGCGCCCGGCGCTGCGGCGTACGGGCCGTGGCCGGAGCGCACCTGCGCACCCACCCGCACGGCTGCACCGTGTTCAGCGCCTACCTGCGTACCCCGGTCGACCCCGGCACACCGGCCCTCGGGCTGGTGGAGGTGCTCGCCCTCCAGGCGTCGGCCGCCCTCGACCGCTTCGCGCTGTCCCGGGCCGTGGCCGACCTGCTCGACCGCCGGCACGCCACCGGCCTGGCCATCGGCCTCACCGCCGAGCGGTTCGACGTCACCCCGCACGCCGCGCTGAGCCTGCTGGTCGGAGCCGCCCAGCGACTGGGCACCGACCTCGCCACGGTGGCCCGGCACCTCGCCGACGGCGACCGGCCGCGCACCGCGCCCGGCGAGCGGAACGGCTCGTAGCGCGGGCGCGGGACGGTTGCGCCGGTGCCGGACGGTTGCGCCGGTGCCGGACGGTTGCGCCGGTGCCGGACGGGCAGGCGTACAGGAAGGGGGCGGAAGGCGTGCAGACGGGCGCGCGCAGACAGGCGGGAAGGCCCCGGCCGCGCCGTACGAGGAGGTCGTCATGAGCATGGTGAAGGAATCCGTGGACGTGGCCGTCCCCCTGCACGCCGCCTACAACCAGTGGACGCTCGCCGAGGAGTTCCCGCGCTTCATGGAGGGCGTCGACTCGGTGAGCCGGCTCGACAGCCGCCACAACCACTGGCAGACCAGCATCGACGGCGTCACCCGCGAGTTCGACACCGAGATCGTCGACCAGGAACCGGAGGAGCTGATCGCCTGGCGGGGCATGGACGGCGAGGCCGAGCGGAAGGAGGTGGTGACCTTCCGGCGGCTCGACCCGGGCCACACCCGGGTCACCCTCGCCGTCGACCTCCGGCCCGCGGGCCCGGGGGAGAAGGCCGCCGACGTCCGGGGCGAGGTCGACCGGCGGGTGAAGGGGGACCTGAGGCGGTTCAAGGAGTACGTCGAGGAACGCGCGCGGGGGAGGGGCGGGGCGGGGTGAGCCGGCTCCGTCGGCCCGTGCGGCTTCCGTCGGCCCGCGGCGGCCCCGTCAGCCCGCGTCGGCCATCGCGTCGGTTCCCGCGTCGGCCCTCGCGTCGGCTCGGCGGAGGCCGCTCCAGTGCGCGAACGCGGCCACCGAGCCCAGTGCAGGCAGCGCCGCCGCCGCGAAGATCCCGAACAGGTACTCGCCCGACAGCGCGGTGAACGCCAGCAGCAGCACCTGCACCCCGGCCGCCGCCGCCAGGAGCCTCCAGCCGGGCCGCGGGCGCCAGACCCCGCGCACCGCCAACGCGTTGACCCCGGCCATCGCGAACCCGGCGGCCCCCATCACGTACGGCACCCACTGCGGCTTCGGCGCCACCTCGTCCTCGAACCCGATGCCGTTGTAGAACAACGGGACCGCGATGCAGAAGAACATCACCACCGCCACCGTCTCCAGGATCAGCAGCACGGTCGTCGCAGCCCGCGACAGCCAGGAGAGAGCGGTCATGGTGGGGAGCCTTCCGGGAGTTCGGTGTTCTGTACTGCGACGCCCGGGGAGCCCGGACCACAGCGGTCCATCGCTACTGGAGGCATGGCACGACCGCGCGACGGGCACGTCCCATGACGCCGCCCGACCCGGCGGCCTCGGCACCGCAGCATAGTCAAGAAATGGCAAAGGCTGTACTGCGGCGCAGGTCGGAGTGCGTCCTCCCCGCAGGCGCGGGGGCAGCCACTGAAGGGGACGGTTCGGCCGCCGATGCCGAAATCCGGTCAACTCGGCCGCCCAGGCGCAGGAGTTCGTCCGGATCGCGGGCGTGCGGGGACGGCTGCTCCTAGGCTCGTCCGGACACCGTGGCGTGAGGGGGAGTGCCGTGGCCCGTAGGCCTGTTCGGCGACGTCGGTCGACCGTCGCCCGCCGGTTGAAGCAGAACACGCCGCTGCTGGGGGCGGCCGCGCTGGTCGCGGTCGTGCTGGGCACGCTGGTGGTCCAGTGGCTGGCCCAACACCTGCTGCTGGTCGCCGCGTTCCTCATCGTCGGCGCGGGAGCGGGCGCCGCCGTGCTGCGCTCGCGGGCGCGAGCCCGGCAGCGGGAACTGGACGCGCGGACCGCCCGACTGCGGCACATCGGGCCGTTCCTGGCGATGACCCCGAAGGCCTTCGAGCACGCGCTGGCCGACCTGTGCCGCCGGGACGGCTGCACGAAGGTGAAGGTGGTCGGCGGGGCCGGCGACCTCGCGGCGGACGTCCTCGCCACCACCCCCGCCGGGCAGCGGATCCTCATCCAGGCCAAGCGGTACGGGCCGAGGACGTTCGTCGGCTCCCAGGACGTCCAGAAGGTCAACGGCACCTACCGCGACGTGCACCACTGCGACCTGGCCGCCGTGGTGACGACCAGCTCCTTCACCAAGGCCGCCGCCGCGTTCTGCGCCCAGGTCGGCATCCGCGCCGTCGACCAGCGGGCGCTCGCCCTGTGGGCGGACGGGCGGGGCGGGGCACCCTGGCTCTGAGTCACCGGGACTCGGGTAGTCCGTCCATGCCGCCCGCTCTCCCAAGGCGGTGGCTGTCGGAGGGTCCGCCTAACCTGACAGCGAGACGGATATCGGAGGCCGTCCAGATGGCGAAGAGCAGGACGGGTGCGGGGCATGAGTGTGGACTTCTTCTGGCGGCGGGTGGACGGAACGGTGCTGGACGAACTGTCGCCGACGGAGCTCCGCGCCCTGGTGCCCGGCTGGTCCGATGACGACTTCGGCCCTCTGTACGCGGCCGGTGCGGTGCTGGCCGTGGAGCGCAACGGATACCTGATGCACGTCGCCTTGATGAAGGCGGTCGGCGGTGCGGGCCCGGACTTGAGAGCGGCCCAACTGCCGGTGTTCGGTGGTGAGGAGCGGACGTCCGTCGAGGGGGATCCCGACTGCGACGCAGAGTTCGGCGAGATGGCGGTCTGGGTGCTTCGACCCGATGAGGTGCGGACGGCATCGGCTTTCCTGGACGCGGTGGGCGTCGACGAGTTGGTGGGGACCGTGGACGCCGTGCTGGCGGGCGAGGTCGCGTCGCTCGGGTTCGCGACTCCGTGGTCCGAGGCGTGGGCCGGTGACTTGAGCGCCGACCTGCGCGCGCTGAAGGACTACTTCGCCCAGGCGGCCGCTGCCGGCGACGCGATGGTCAAGGTCGAGGCCGCGTGACGAGGAGGATCACGCGGTGTTCCGGGCTCAGAGCTGCCAGCGGGTCCGGCTGATCCGGCGGAATGTCAGAGGGATGCTGTTGAGTGTGCGCCATGTCCGTTCACGAACTCATGGCCGTCCTTCCCGAACCCCAGGAACTGCGAGCCCGCTGCCGCGCGGTGGCGTTGCTGGACACGATCGTTTCTGCGCCCGGCGGCCCCAGCCACACGTTCGTGGCCGACTGGCGTCCGGGCGTCGACCTGGCCGGGATGGACAACGGGTCCGGTGACCAGTACGACATCGTCTTCGGTCCGGACGGGGTGTTCCTCTACGGCTTCGACCATGAAAGCGACGCCTCCCCGTGGCGGGAGGACGAACGCGCGCACTGGCCCGGTCTGCTGGACGGCCTGCCGGAATCGCTCGCGGAGTTCGCGCAGGCGCCCGAGTTCCAGTTCGACGGGTTCTTCGACGCGACCGTGTGTGCCTGGTACGAGGCCGGGTCCGGCGGATGGCGGTGCGGTCCGGTCGAACTCGCCGAGGGGGAGACGGACGGCGCTGATTGGCTGTTCGACATCCTCACCGGTTCCGATCCCGCGCAGGCGTTCATCGACTTCGCGGAGGAGTATCACGAACGGCCCGTCGACCGGGAGGCGGTGGAGGCCGTGCTGAAGGGTGCTCCGCTCGACCGCCGTATGGTCGCCGCGCTGTCGGCTACCGCGAGCTTCGACGCCGTCGCGGCGCGGGCCCATGCGGTGGGCTGGGCCGTGGCGGACGGCTGAGGGTGGTGCATGGCTCTCGTCAGAGCTGCGGCTGCCGACTGCCCCGTGCGTGTGGGGAGAAGCCTTGGCGATCTGGGGTGGCCGGAGGCTAAGGCATCGCTGTCCTCGATCACGCCAAGCGAGTTCCCCCGTTGAGTGGTCCTCAGTGTCGTCGGCGGGCTGGGGGCGGGGTGGGTCCAGCCCCACCCCCAGTCGGGGTGCAGGTGGATTCTGCCGTCGCGCCGCCGTCCCTAGCGTTGATCGCGTGCCGTCCGAGGTTGCGGGCGGGCGTGTGATGCGGGGAGGGCGAGGTGTACGGAACGGTGCGCGCGGGGCAGGGACTCCGGTGTTGCGGCTGTCGGGGTTGCGCAAGCGGTTCGGGGCGCGGTGGCGTTGGGAGGTCGGTCTTCGCGCCGGCCAATCGGGGCTGGTTCCTGGCCCGGTACCTGCCGGTGGCGGTCGGGTTCGTGCTGGGGGCGCGTCGGCTGACTCGCGGTCAGCGGGGGGTGGTGCCCGGGCGGACGTCCGAGCGGACGGCTGCGATCATGAACGGCCCGTACGACCGAATCCGACCGGAGGCCCCGTGAGCAGCCCGCAGACCCCAGCCGCCCGTGAGCCGGACACCGCCGAACCGGGTCGCGGCGCCGCGCGCGAGCTGCGCGGCGCCGTACGGGCGCTCGGGCGGCTCGCCGCCTTCACGCTGCTGATACCGGTCGGGGTGGGGCTGACGGCGGCCTTCCTGCTGTCGTTCGTGATCTGGGGCTGCCTCGGGATCTTCCCGTTCTTCCCGACCGCCACCCGGATGGTCCGCTCCGCCGCCGGAGCCGCCCGGTGGGCGGCCGGCCACTGGTCGCAGGTGCCCGTACCGCCGCCGTACCGGCCGCGCCCGGCCCTGGAACGCACCCTCCACGGCTGGTACTGGACCGGCCACGACTACCACCGGAACCGCTGGTTCGCCAGCATGTCCCTCGACGTCCGCTGGCTCTGGACCGACCCGGCGACCTGGCGCGACGTCCTCTGGGTGCTCGCCGACCCGCTGGTCGGCGGCGGCATCGCGGCCGCGCCCGTGCTGCTGGTCGGCGCCGGCCTGTACGGGATGGTCCAGGCGCCGTTGCCGTACGACCTGCCGTTCGGCGGCCCGGTCGCGCTGCTCCTCGGCCTCCTCGGCCCGGTGCCGATCGCCGCCGGACTCGCCCTCGCCCGGCCCGCGCTGCGCCTGCACGGCCGGTGGACCCGCGCCCTGCTCGGCCCCACCGAACGCTCCCGGCTCGCCCGGCGGGTCGAGCAGCTCACCGAGATCCGGCTGGACGCCACCGAGGCCCAGGCCGCCGAACTGCGCCGGATCGAACGGGACCTGCACGACGGCGCGCAGGCCCGACTGGTCGCGGTGAGCCTGCGCCTCGGCGCGGTCGCGGCACTGGTCGACCGCGACCCGGGCCAGGCGAAGCAGGTGGCGACGGACGCCCAGGAGAACGTCACCCAGGCGCTGCAGGAACTGCGCGACCTGGTCCGCGGCATCCACCCGCCGGTGCTCGCCGAACGCGGCCTCGTCGAAGGCGTACGGGCGCTGGCACTGGACGTCCCGCTGAAGGTCGAGGTCCGGGCCGAACTGCCCGGACGGGCCGAGGCGCCGGTGGAGTCGGCGGTCTACTTCGCCGTCAGCGAGGCGCTCACCAACGCCGTCAAGCACGGCGAAGCCCGGCACGCCACCGTGTACCTCACCCACGCCGCCGGACTGCTCCGCGCCGAAGTCACCGACGACGGCCGCGGCGGCGCCGACCCCGACGGGGGCAGCGGCCTGCGGGGCATCCGGCGCAGACTCGCCGCGTTCGACGGTACGCTCACGCTGACCAGCCCCCCGGGGGGTCCGACCAGGCTGATCATGGAGCTACCGTGCGTGTTGTCCTCGCCGAGGACCTCGTCCTGCTGAGGGACGGCCTCTCCCTGCTGCTCAGTGCCCACGGGCACGAGATCGTCGCAGCGGTGGAGAGCGGCCCCGAACTGGCCGCCGCCATCGCCGAACACCGCCCCGACATCGCGGTGGTCGACGTCCGCCTGCCCCCCACGTACACCGACGAGGGACTCCAGGTCGCGCTCGCCGCCCGCCGCGAACGGCCCGGCCTGCCGGTCCTCGTCCTCTCCCAGCACGTCGAACAGCTCTACGCCCGGGAGCTGATCGCCGACGGCACCGGTGGCGTCGGCTACCTCCTCAAGGACCGCGTCTCCAAGGCCGACCAGTTCGTCGACGCCGTCCACACCGTCGCCGCCGGCGGCACCGTCATGGACCCCCAGGTCATCTCCCGCCTCCTGGCCCGCAACGCCGACGACCAGCCCCTCGCCCTCCTCACCCCGCGCGAACGCGACGTCCTCGCCATGATGGCCGAAGGCCGCTCCAACGCCGCCATCGCCCAACGGCTGCACTTCAGCGAGGGCGCGGTCAGCAAGCACACCTCCAACATCTTCGCCAAGCTCAACCTCGGCGCCTCCGACGACGACAACCGCCGCGTCCTCGCCGTCCTCGCCTACCTCGACGGGACGCGCACGCCCTGAGGCGGCGTGCGACGCCCACGTGCCCGGAGTTTTTGTCGCGCAGGGGACCGATGTGCCCGCGATGGTGATCATTTAGGAGTACATGGCGAATGTACTGAACATTCTCCTGACTCCCCATCAGGTGTATGATGCGGCAACCATGGTTCCGCGCCGAGAGCAATATCAATGGGGGCAGGCATGGCTCGCCGATGGGAAGCCGATCCTTCCGCTTCATTGCAGAAACGCCTCGGGAAATCCGCCAAGGAACTGGGATCGTCCGACGGAAAGGACGAATGCCCGGACATCTGGCAGCTCTCGAACGGCGATGTCGCCGTCATCGGTCGCGATCTCACGGAGGACTACCGCGGGCGGCTTCCCGAAGGCGTCGTCCTGGGCCCGGGTGAGCGGCTCGTCGTCATCCCCGGCCTCATGGTGAGCACGGCGAAGGCGGACATCCCGGATGCCTGATCGGAACGCCCCCGAGCTGCGGCCCGAGTGGGGCGAGCTCCTCGCCCGGGACGACTACAAGCGTGACTTCCGCGAGCGGGACGCGCTGATCCGCGGCCGGGACTCGTGGAAGTTGGAGCGACGCCAGTACTTCGAGGAGCAGGGCAGTCCGAGCTGGGAGGCCGCCCGACGCGGCGACTGGGGCGAGGCGCTGCGACTCCTGGAGGACCGGCGCCCGGCGCTGCTCGCGATCGGGCGGGAGGACGCGGCGCGGCGGTCCTTCTTCCACCGGGTGCGGGTGGTCGAGCGGCCGTGGACGGACTACCTGCGCTGGCAGCTGCACTCGCTGCGGATCCGAGCCGAATGCGGGGAGCGCGTCCGTATGGTCGACGCCGTGGAACTGGCCGATTCCGAGGAATTCGGACAGCTGCCGGAAATCGTCGTTCTCGGCGGCCGTACGCTCTATCAGGTGCGGTATTCGGAGGCGGGAATTCCGGCCGGTGCGATCAGGTACACCGATCCCGATCTCGTCCTCCGGTGGGAGGGATATCTCGCGGATCTCCACCGGGTGGGCGAGGACGTTCTGGCGTATTTCGAACGTGAAGCCGTACACGGCCGCCGGTGGTTCGGGGGTCGGTGAGGGCCGGTGCGGGTCTGGTGGGCGAGCGCCTCGGCGGTGGCTCGGCCGTCAGGCGGCGAAGGCGGCGAGGAGCTTGTCGGTGAGGCGGTCGAGGTAGTCGGGGGCGGTCGCCGTGTGGACGACGGCGAGGCGCCAGTACAGCGGGCCGGCGAGGAGGTCGAGGGCGAGTTCGCGGTCGAGGTCGGCGGGGAGTTCGCCGCGGTCGACCGCTCGTTCCAGCAGGTCGGTGGCCTTGCTGCGGCGGGGGTCGCGGACGGCGGTCAGTAGCACCTGTGCGAGTTCGGGGGTGCGGACGGCTTCGGCGAGCAGGTCGGGGATGATCTTCGCCGGGAGCGGGTGGCGCAGCGCGTCCGCGGTCGCGGTGAGGAAGGCGAGGACGTCGCCGCGCAGGGTGCCGGTGTCCTTGATCTCGGAGGCGTCCACGGCCACGGCGCGGATCAGGGCGACGGTCATGTCGAGCTTGGACGGCCAGCGGCGGTAGATGGCGGCCTTGCCCGCACCGGCCCGCCTGGCGACCGTCTCCAGGGAGAGCCGGGCGTAGCCGACGGCCGCCAGTTCCTCGAAGAAGGCGGCCACGATCGCCTCGGTCACGGAGTCCTGGAGCACCGGCCCGCCGGGCGTCCGGCGTGCGGGGGGCGTGGCGGCGTCGGGGGCGGCGGAGGCCGGCCGGGGCGCGGGGGTGCTGGGCATGCACCGAACCTACATCAGGCGGAACGCTTGCGTCTCGACTGGGTGAGGGCTAGCGTCATAGACGAGACGGAACGGTTCCGTCTCGCCAAGAGCCCGGGAGTGCACCATGCGATTCCTCTTCGAGGACGAGTCGTTCTCCTTCGAGACGCTCAGGGCGGCCGGATTCGCCGACTACGGCGGCGCCGACCTGGGCGAGGTCGTGGCCACCGCCCGGAACATCGGCGAGGGCGACGAGGAGGCCTGGCTGCGCGAGTGGAAGGCCACCGCGGAGCGCGTCCACGGCATCGGCAGCCGTGCCCTGGCGGCCGGGCACCGGGTCAGCGCCCGCGAGGCCCTGCTGCGCGCGTCGAACTACTACCGCACCGCCGAGTTCTACCGCCGCGACGACCCCGCGAACGACCCCGAGGCCAAGGGCCTGTCCGCCCTCTCCCGGGAGACCTTCGCCGCCGCGGCGGCCCTGATGGACGCCCCCGTCGAGGCCGTGGCCATTCCCTACGAGGGCACGCACCTGCCCGGCTACCTGTTCCTCGTCGACGACTCCGGCGCCCGGCGCCCCACCGTCCTGTTCACCAGCGGCTTCGACTCGACGCTGGAGGAGGCGTACTTCGCCGTCGCCGCGGCCGCGCTGCGCCGGGGCTACAACGTCCTCGCCTACGACGGGCCGGGCCAGGGTGCGGTGCTGCGCGAGCAGCAGCTGGTCTTCCGGCCGGACTGGGAGGCCGTGGTGACCCCGGTGGTCGACTACGCGCTGACCCGCCCCGAGATCGCCGCCGACGGGCTGGTGCTGTTCGGGTACAGCCTCGGCGGCTACCTGGCCGCCCGCGCCGCCGCCCACGAACACCGCCTGGCCGCCCTGGTGTTGGACGACGGCCTCTACAACTACCGGGAGGCCCACGACCGGTTCCTGCCGCCGTTCCTGCGCGAGTGGATCGAGGCCGGCCGGGATGACCTCGTGGAGCCCGTCATGGGCCTGTTCATGCAGGTGAGCACCCAGGTGCGCTGGGCGCTGCGCAACGGGGTGTGGACGTTCGGTGCCGCGTCGGTGGCGGACTACATCCGCCGTACCGCCGACTACACCCTCGACGGCGTCGCCCGGCTCATCGACTGCCCCACCCTCGTCCTGGACGCCGAGAACGACCAGTTCTTCCGCGGCCAGCCCCAGCGGGTCCGGGCCGCGCTGACCTGCCCGCACACGCTGGTCACCCTGCCCGAGGCCGAGGGCGCGGGCGAGCATTGCCACATGGGCGCCATGTTCCGCTTCCACCAGGTGGCCTTCGACTGGCTGGACACCACCCTGGCCGGGGCCGCCCGGCCCGCGAGCTGACGGGGGTCGGGCCGGAGGGTGTCACCGCTGGTGGGCGCCCGGGGAGGGAAGGCGGGTGGCGGTGTGCCCGGTCGCCCACGAACCGCGCGGGCGGTAGCGTCACCCTTGGTCGCCAGGGCGTTACGGTGCGCGCCCGGTGGAGGGCGCAGGCCGGGCCCTGGGGCAGGCCCGCCGTCCCTTCCGTCGACCCGACAGGAGTCGCCCCCATGGCCGTCCCCACCGACTTCGACCAGCACGCCACCGGCTACAGCCTCCCGCACGCGTACTGGCTGGCCAAGGCCGCCGAACTCGCCTACCAGGACGAGGCCGCGATCGAGGAGCAGGCCCGCGCCTGGGGCTTCGACACCGTGCGCCACCACCAGACGCGCTTCACCCCGCCGTTCCCGCTGCAGGACACCCAGGCCTACACCATGGCCGGCGACAACATGATCGTCACCGCGTTCCGCGGCACCGAGCCCGCGCAGATCCGCGACTGGCTCACCGACTCCACCACCCCGCCCTGGCCGGGCCCCGCCCGGACGGGCTACGTCCACTACGGCTTCGCCGAGGCCCTCGAATCCGTCTACCCGGACGTCGCCAAGGCCGTCTCCGACCTGCGGACCGGCGACCAGACCGTGTGGTTCACCGGCCACAGCCTCGGCGGCGCCCTCGCCATGCTCGCCGCCGCCCGGCTCGACCTGGAGGAGCCGAGCCTGGCGGCCGACGGCGTCTACACCTACGGCCAGCCCCGGACCTGCGACCGGCTGCTCGCCGCCGCGTACGACAAGGGCCTGCGCGGGCGCACCTACCGCTTCGTGCACGGCAACGACATCGTCCCCGAGCTGCCCCCGGAGCCCGCCTTCACCCACGTCGAGGCGCTGCGCCACATCGACTCCGCGGGCCGCGTCCAGGAGAAGGTCGCGCTGGTCTCCGCGCTGACCGACCGGGCCAAGGGCCTGGGCGCCGCGGCGTTCTCCCCGGACGGCGAGGGCATCCGCGACCACCTGATGCGCAGTTACCTCGCCGCGCTGGAGAAGGCCCTGGCCTGACCGGCGCGGGCTGGAGGGCTCGCGCCGGGGCGGGGGCGCACGGGACGGGCGCGGGCCCGGTGATCTTGGACGGATAGGCTGCCGTGAACTCAGGTCCTCGCGGTGAGGACGGAACTGATGAGGATCGGTGGTGTACGGACATGATGGGACCGGCGCATTCGCTGTCGGGTGCGGCCGCTTGGCTGGGGGTGGGCGCGGCGGCGGCCGGGATGGGGGAGCCGATGCCCTGGCCGGTCCTGCTCGCGGGGGCGCTGATCTGTGCGGGCGCGGCCCTGGCGCCCGACCTGGACCACAAGGCGGCGACGATATCCAGGGCGTTCGGGCCGGTGTCCCGGGCGCTCTGCGAGGTGATCGACAACCTCTCGTACGCGGTGTACAAGGCCACCCGCGGCAAGGGCGACCCGCGGCGCTCGGGCGGCCACCGGACGCTGACGCACACCTGGCTCTGGGCGGTGCTGTGCGGGGCGGGCGCGGCGGCGGTGGCCGTGTACGGCGGCCGCTGGGGCGTGCTGGTGGTGCTGTTCGTGCACATGGTGCTGGCGATCGAGGGGCTGCTGTGGCGGCACGCCCGGGTCTCCAGCGACGTCCTGGTGTGGCTGCTGGGGGCGACCAGCGCGTGGATGCTCGCGGAGGTCCTCGACAAGCCCGGCAACGGCTCGCAGTGGCTGTTCGAGGAGCCCGGGCAGCAGTACCTCTGGATCGGCCTGCCGATCGCGCTCGGCGCGCTGGTGCACTGCCTGGGCGACGCGCTGACCGTCTCGGGCTGCCCGGTGCTGTGGCCGATCCCGATCGGGCGCCGGCGCTGGTACCCGATCGGGCCGCCGAAGGGCATGCGGTTCCGGGCCGGCAGCTGGGTGGAGATCAAGGTGCTGACCCCGGTGTTCATGGGGGTCGGCGGGGTGTGCGGGGCGGGGGCGCTCGGCTTCTTCGGCAACGGCTGAGGTCGATGGCCGGGGTCGACTGCCGAGGTCAACGGCTGGTGTCGACGGCTGAGGTCGGAGGTCGTCCGGCCGGGTGAGAGTCGGGGTGCCCTCGGCTGGGTAGGCATGGCCGGTGCGGGAGGCTGGGCCTCCGGCGCCGGGGGCGTGTCCGGTACTTCTCGCAGCCGTGGGAGCGTGGCAGATGACGTCCGTACCGGGTGAGGTGGCGATCGTCACCGGTGCCGCGAGCGGGATCGGCCGGGCGGCGGCGCTGCGGCTGGCCCGGGCGGGCTGGGCGGTCGCGGCGGTCGACGTCGACGCGGCCGGTCTGGACGCGTTGGTGGAGCAGGTCCCGGGGGTGCGCCCGTACGTCTGCGACGTCACGGACTACGCGGCGGTCTCCGCCGTGGTCCGTGACGTCGGCCGCGAACTGGGCCCGCCCCGTCGGCTGGTGCACTGCGCGGCCGTCGGCGTGATGGGCCGGCTGCTCGATCGGGACCCGGCGGACACCCTGCGCCTGACGGACGTCGTGTACGGCGGCACGCTCCGTACGGTCCGGGCGGTGGTGCCGGTGATGGCGGCGCGGGGCGGGGGCCAGGTCGTGCTCTTCGGGTCCATCGCCGGCTGGGTCCCGGCGCCGATGGGCGGGGCGTACGGTGCGGCCAAGGCGGCGGTCCACTTCCTCGCCGAGACCGTCGCGGCCGAGCACCGGAAGGACCGGATCCAGGTCGTGTGCGTCTGCCCGCCCGCGGTGGAGACCCCGATGCTGGCGCGCCTTCGGACGGATACCCCCGAACTGATCGGTCAGCGCCGGGGGTTGAGCCCGGAGGAGGTGCTGGACTCGATGGACCGCGCCCTCGCGCGGGGGCGACTGTGGGCCTTCCCCGGGCGTGGCACCCACGCGATCTGGACCGCCCGGCGGCTGGCGCCCCGCGTGGTCAGCGGCATCCTGGGCCGGGTCCTGGTCGGGAAGTAGCCGGGGCGCTGGTCAGGGGGTGACCGGGTAGCGGCCGCTCAGCGGGCCGCGAGCAGGCCGTCCACCAGGGCGTCGAGGCCGTCCCGGTAGGTGTCCTGGGCGGTGAGCGGCGCCCAGCGGTCCGCGAGCCCGGCCAGGCGGGGGAGTTGCTCCGGGTCGAGGTCGGCGAAGACCTGCTGACGGTGGGTCGGGCGGTCGTCGGCGGGCCGGCGGCGGGCCGTCGACGTGCGGACCATGATCTCGCCGGCCGTGTAGTACCAGATGGCGCGGTAGCCCTGGACGGCCCGTTCCGGCGACAGGCCGCAGGCCACCAGGCCGTCGACGATCTGCTCGACGAACCAGAGCGAGTGGGCGGACATCAGGCTGTCCCCGGTCAGCACCTCCACGATCCACGGGCAGGCGGCGAGCGCCTCGTGGATGGCGGCCGCCGCGGCGACGACCCGTGCGCGCGGCTCGGCCGGGAGCGCGGTCGGTCGCAGTGTCCGCGCGGCGTAGTCGTCCAGCAGCAGGACGAGCAGCTCCTCCTTGTCGCGGACGTGGTGGTAGAGCGCCATCGGCGTGCTGCCGACCTCGGCGGCCAGACGGCGCATGGTCAGCCGCTCGACGCCCTCCTCGTCCACGATCCGGCGGGCCGCCGTGACGACCTCCTCCCGGGAGATCCGGGGAGGCCGACCGGTGGCCTTGCGCCGCGCGGCGGGCTGCGCCGCGGCGGGCCGCGCTCCGGCCGGCTTGGGGGTGGCGGGCGGCGGGGTGGAGGGCTGCTGCATGCCCCCATCATCACCCGGGACTCGACAGTGGGGATCGCCCGGGGTTACTTTCTATACATGTACAAAAACTCACGGGGACGCCCCGGCCGGGTGCTGGCGGCGGTGGCCGTCGCCCAGTTCGTCTTCGCCCTGGACATGTCGGTGGTCAACGTCGCCCTGCCCGCGATCCGGACCGACCTGGGATTCGCCCCGCTCGACCTCTCCTGGGTCGTGCACGTCTATGCGCTCACCTTCGGCGGGCTCCTGCTGCTCGGCGGCCGCGCGAGCGACCTGTACGGACGGCGCCGGCTGCTCCTGCTCGGCCTGGCCGTCTTCGGCCTCTGCTCGCTCGGCGGCGGGCTGGCCCAGGAGCCCTGGCAGCTGGTCGCCGCCCGCGCGGGGCAGGGCGTGGGCGCCGCGGCGGCCGCCCCGGCCGCGCTCGCGATGCTCACCACCACGTTCACCGAAGGGCCCGGGCGGGTGCGCGCGCTCGGCGTGTGGAGCGCGACGAACGCCGCCGGTGGCGCCCTGGGGGTGCTGGCGGGCGGGCTGCTGACCGAGTATGCGAGCTGGCGCTGGGTCATGCTGGTCAACCTGCCCGTCGTGGCGACGGCGCTCGCCCTGCTGCCCGCCGACGGCCCCGCCGAGGCGCGGCCCGTACGGCCCGTACGGCGGGAGCGGCCGGACGTGCTCGGCGCCGTCCTCGCGACCGCCGGGATCGGGCTGCTGGTGTTCGGCGTGGTCCGCACCGATGTCCGGGGGTGGGGCTCCCCGGCCACCCTGGGGACGCTCGCCGCCGCCGGCGCCCTGCTGGCCGCCTTCGCCGTCACCGAGGCCAGGACCGCCGCGCCGCTGCTCCGCCTCGGCCTGCTGCGCAGCCGCTGGGTGGCCGGTGCCAACGTGCTGGTGTTCCTGGCCGCCGCCGGGCAGTTCACCGCCTTCTACTTCGTCTCGCTCTACCTCCAGCAGGTCCTGGGCCTGGGCGCCGCCGCCACCGGCCTCGCCTTCCTGCCCTTCTCGGCCGGACTGGTCGCGGGCACCGTGTTCGCCACGCGCGTCGTCGCGCGCCGCACTCCGCGGGCCGCCCTGGTGCCCGGGGCCGTGCTGGCCGCCGCGGGCCTGGCCTGGTTCGCGCTGATCAGCCCGGACGGCGGCTTCCTCACCGACGTCCTCGGCCCGTCGCTGGTCACCAGCGTCGGCACCGGACTGGTCCTGGCCCCGGTCGCCGCCGCCGGGACCACCGGTGTGGCCGCCCGCGAGGCCGGGATGGCCTCCGGCCTGCTCAACAGCTCGCGCCAACTCGGCGGCTGCGTCGGCCTGGCGGCCCTGGCCACCATCGCCGCGCACCGCACCGGCGGCGCCACCGACCCCGTCGCCCTCAACGACGGCTACGCCACCGGACTGGCCGTCACCGCCGGGCTCTTCGTCCTCGCCGCGGTGGTGGCGGTCGCCGTGCTGCCCCGGCGGCGGCCGGAGGCGCCGGGCCTCCCCGACCCGCTCACCCCCGGAGCGGAGAGCCCCGCAGAAAGCTCCGCGCGGAACCGCGCGGAGAACCGACTGGAAGGAACCCGCTCATGACGACCACGCCGATCGAGGCCGTGGACCTGTTCTCCTCGGCCCTGCACATCCACCCCGACGGCGACGTCCGGGCCACCGGGCGGCGGATGACCGGCGGCGACGCCGGGGCCTGGCAGATCGCGACCTTCCACGTGGAGAGCGACGCCGAGGTCCACGCCGACCACTGGGAGATGCACCCCGAGGCCGAGGAGGCGGTCTGCTGCCTGGCCGGCGGCGTCCGGCTCTTCCTCCGCCCGGTCGAGCCCGGTGAGCCCGGCGAGGCCGGCGAGGCCGAGTCGGTGGTACGGCTGACGGCGGGCACCGCCGCGATCGTGCCCCGGGGCCGCTGGCACCGGTTGGAACTCGACGCCCCCAGCGACCTGATGTCGATCACCCTCCGGACGGGTACCCGGCTGGAGCCGCGCACCGAGGCGGGCTGACCGGCGTGGGCCGTGGCGGGGTGGTCCGGCACGAGCCGGACCACCCTGGCGTGTCCGCCAACACCCCTTGTCAACAAGGGGATTGACGTCAGGCCGAGGGTGCGGCGGAGCCGGCGATCCGCGCCAGCAGGGCGGCGAGCTCCCCGGGCATGGACAGGAACGGGGAGTGGCTGCTGGGCAGCCGGTGGACGGTGTCGGCGCGGGCGGCGAGCCGGTGCTGCTGAGACAGGTCGAGGGCCTGGTCCTGGTCGCAGACGACGTAGCTGGAGGGCACCGTGCGCCAGCCCGCCGTGGTCACCGGCTCGGTGAAGGACCGGACGCTCTGCGGGCTCAGCCGGGCCACCGCGCGGTCGGCGACGTCGGCGGGCACGTCGGCGTAGTACTCCTGGCGGGCGTGGGCGGCGTCCGGCGGGGTGTGGCCCGTGTCGTCCTCCGGTGAGGGAATCCCCAGGAAGGAGAACGTGCTCTCGCCCACGTCCAGTTGGAAGGCGGAGACGTACACCGCCCGCACCACGTTGGCGGCGCCCGCGACGGCCTCGGTGGCGGGGGCGCCGCCGTAGGAGTGGGCGACCGTCACCACCGGGCCGTCGATCCGCCGCAGGTGGTCGCGGATCACGGCGGCGTCCTCCAGCAGGCCCGCCGACCGGGCGCCGTCGGGGTGGGCGGCGGAGCTCGGCAGGTCCACGGCGTGGGAGCGCCAGCCGTCGGCGGCGAGGGCGGCGCGCAGGGGGTCCCAGCACCAGGCGCCGTGCCAGGCGCCGTGGACCAGCAGGAAGGTGGGGCGGTCGGTGGCGGCGGTCACGGGCGGGTCCTCCGTCGTACGGGGCGCGGGCGGTGGGCCCGTCCGAGTATCCGTGGTGAACGTGACGGCGGTGTGACGCCGGGCGTGTCGCCGTCGTGCCCGGGCCGGCCGTCAGCGGCCTCCGGTGGCGACGGCGGCGGCCGCTGCCGTCCCGGTGAGGCCGTGACGCTCCGCCAGCACACCCGCCTGGAAGCGGCTGTCCGCGCCCAGGGAGCTGTAGAGGCCGGCGATGTGCCGTCGGCAGTTGCGCAGCGAGAGCCCGAGCCGGCGGGCGATGACCTCGTCCTTCAGGCCGTCGGCGAGCAGCCGCAGGATCGTCGTCCGGAGCTCGTCCGAGACGGCGCGGGCGGCGGCCGGGCCGCTGCGGAAGGCCTCGCCCTGGTGCCAGAGCGTCTCGAAGGAGTCGGCCAGGTGGGCCACCACCGACGGCTGGTCCACCAGGACGAGCCCGTCGGTCCGTCCCCGCTCCGGCAGGAAGGCGCTCTCCCGGTCGACGACCAGCAGCGGGCCGCAGCTCTCCCCGGTGGTCCGCACCTCGGCGCCGGCCCGTTCCGCGGCCCGGGCCTGGCGCTGGGTGGGCAGGTGGAAGCGCGCGGGGTGCTGGTGGACGATCCGGACCCGCAGTGCGGGGTCGGTGCGCGGCAGTTCGGCCACGACCAGGTCGGCCAGCGCCGCCGCCGTCGGGTCGCCGCCGGGGCAGCAGAGGACGACCTCCCGGCGGGCCCGCAGCAGCCGGTCGCCGACGATCGCGTGTACGGCGCCGTGGTCCGGCGGCACCTCCTCCGGCCGTACGGCGGGTGCGCCGGTCTCAGGCCGCCCGTGGACCGCCTGCGCGGCCGTCCACGACTGCTCGGCCCGCCACGACTGCCCTGCCGCGGGCCGGATCGGTGCGGGCCGGTCCTGGCGGACGGCCCAGGCGTAGAAGGCGACGGTGCCGTCGCCCGGCCCGGCGGTGGGGGTGGTGGGGGCCGGGACGGAGCCCAGTGGGGCTCCTGGTGCGTGTGGGGTGAACGCGAGGTGGACGGTTCCACGTTCTCTCATGACAGCCCTCTTGACAGCTGGTGGCGGCCGACGGTCGACGGTCGCGTCCGGCGGTCGGTCGGCCCCGGAAGCGGTTGTTCGATCGTCGTCAACGGTCGCGGCGGCCGCCAGGGGGCGAGGGGGCCAGGAAGTTGTTGGCCGACTGAGGAGGGGTGGATGAATCCGGTGAAAACGGACGCGGTCCGGTCGTCGGGGCGGGAGGCCCTGCTCGATCGCGAGACGCGGCTGGTCTACGAGTGGGCGGTGCGGCACCGGCGGGTCGAGCCCGCCGACCTGGCGCGGATCTCCGCCGACCTCGGGCTCGGCGAGGCGCGCTGCCGGGCGGCCGTCGACCGGCTGGCGGCGCTGTGCCTGCTGGTGCGGCGGCCGGGAGCCGGGCCGGGCTGCTTCGCGGCGGTCGGCCCGGAGGCGGCCGCCGCGCGGCTGACCGGACGGGAGGAGGCGCGGCTGCGCATCGCGGAGGCCGAGCTGGGCCGCCGTCAGGCCGCGCTGGCGGGGCTGCGCGCCGAGGTGGCCTCGCTGGAGCCGGTGTACCGGGCGCAGGGCGGCGGCGTGGACGGCTCGGTCCGCCTGCTGGAGGACGCCCACGCGGCCGGTTCGGCGCTCGGCTCCGTGGTGGGCGCCGCCAAGGAGGAGGTGCTGACCGTCCAGCCGGGCGGCGGGCACCCGCAGGCGGACCTGGCGGAGGCGCTGCCCCGGGACCTGGCCGCGCTGGGGCGGGGCGTCCGGCTGCGGAGCCTGTACCAGCACCCGGCCCGGTTCGACCCGCCCACCCGTTCCTACGCGGAGCTGGTCATCGCCGCGGGGGCGGAGGTCCGGACCCGCGCCGAGGTGCCGGCCCGGCTGGTCGTGGTGGACCGGACGACGGCCTTCGTGCCGGCCAGGCTCGCCACCGGAGCGGCGCTGCTGGTCCGGGAGCCGTCCCTGGTGGCGTACTTCGTCGGGCTCTTCGAGCACGAGTGGAGCCAGGCGGTCCCGTACGACACCGCGCCGAGGGCCGCCCGTACGGTGTCCCGCGAGGTCGAGGAGGTGATCGCGGTGCTGCTCGCCGCCGGGGAGAAGGACGACACGATCGCCCGGCGGCTGGGCATGTCGACCCGCACCTGCCGGCGCCACATCGCCGAGCTGCTGGCGCGTCTGGGCGCGCAGAGCCGGTTCCAGGCCGGGGCGTTGGCCGAGCGGGCCGGGCTCACCGTCCCGGCGGACGCCACCGGGCCCTGCTGAGGCCGGCCCCAACCCGGCGGGCTCGGCGGACAAGGGCCCCGGTACGACGGACGGAGGCCCGCCGGGTGGTCCCGGCGGGCCTGCGCGTCGTCGGTCGGAGGATTACTCCGCAGCCTCGACCGGGGCGCCGAACGGCAGGTGCAGGTCGGTGCTCCAGTGGCTGAACGGGACGGCCGCGTCGTCCTGGGCGGCCTCGAGCGCCTGGAGGGAGAGGATCGTCGACATCAGAGACCGGCCTCCTCGGCGACGGGCGCCTCGGCGCGGTAGTGGGCGAAGCTGCTCCAGTGGCTGTTGGGCTCGACGGCACCGGTGCCGGTCTCGCTCTGGAGGCCCTGGAGGGCCAGGATCTGGGTCATGGTCGTTCCTTTCCGTGGTGGTGCCGGCCACCGGATGGTGGCCGTGGTGGTCCCCCCGGGTCCCAGGGGCCTCGAAGCCTCAGGGCCGCGAGGCCTCAGGACCGGGGAAGTCGGTGATGCCGGGCAGCGGCACCGGGCCGAGGACGGCCTCGTGCAGCGCGACCAGGACTCCGGCGGCGCCGGTGGCCAGGTCCGCCGACAGGCGCATCGAGCGCCGGCCCGGGAAGGCGAGGTGGCCGCGATGGTTCATCACGTGCCACTCCAGCAGCCGCAGGTGGCGGTCGGCCTCGGCCCCGCGTCCGCCGCGCAGCAGGTGCAGTACCAGGCCGGCCCGGCCCTCGAACAGGCCGGCCGCCGCGATCAGGTCGGGGAGGCAGGCGCGGTCGGCGGCGGCGGTCGCCTGGGCGAACCGGCCGGGCAGCCGGCCCGCGCCGTCGGGTCGGTCCGCCCCGCTGTGCCGCGCCAGCTCGGAGATCAGCCGGGCGGTGCCGACGCCGCCCGCGGCCAGGTACGGGAGCTTGCGGCGGTGGCGGTCCTCGACCAGGAAGAGCATCCCGTCGGTGACGTCCGCCTCGTCCAGTTCGCGGCCGAGCGCCGCCTCGGCCGCCGTCAGCCAGTGCCGCTCGCCGGTGTGCCCGTACAGCCGCAGGAACAGTGCGGCCTGCCCGCTCCAGCCGTCCAGCAGGCCGCGCAGCCGGGGTGCGGGTTCGTCCCGGGCCAGCTCGTGGCCGAGGGCCAGGGCCCGGTCGGCGAGCCGCTCGCGACCGAGCACGTCGGCCAGGTCGAGCAGGCCGAGCGCGATGCCGGCCCGTCCGGAGCCGAGCCCCGGATCGGCCGGGGCCTCGGTGGCGAGCAGCCGCTCGACCAGCGCGTCGGCCTCCCGGGTCGCCCCGAGCCGGGCCAGCGTCCAGGCGATGCCGGTCAGCCCGTCGTAGAGGCCGGGCGGCAGGTCGGCCGCGGCGTTCGCGCGGGCCACCAGCCAGTCGGTGTGCTCGGGCGGGGCGGGGCGGCCGCAGGCCCGGAGCGCGTACAGGACGCCGGCCGCGCCGTAGGACAGTCCCAGGCCGCCGTGGCCCGGGCCGAACTGTTCGACGTCGCCGGGGAAGAGGCGGTCCGTCCGGTCCGGGGTGGCCATCGCCAGGATGCCCGCGGCCAGCGAGTCCAGCACCGGGCGCCAGGCCGCGGTGTCCGCCGAGGGCTCCTGGGGCCAGGCCGGACGAGCCGGCCCCGCGGCGCCGTCGGCGGACACCGGAGCGCGTTCGGTGGCGCCCGCCGGCAGTTTCCCGCCGGCCGCCCGGTGCAGCGCCTCGGCCACCTCGGCCCCGAATCCGGCGGGCACCGGGTAGCGGCGGGAGATCTCCCGGCCGGCCAGCTCGGCCTTGCCCGAGTCCAGCCCGAGCTGGATGTTCAGCGGGAGGAAGAGGTAGAGCCGCAGCGCGGCCAGCGCGTACGCGTCCACGGCGGTTCCGCGCCGGGCCTTCGGCGAGACGAAGCCGGGCGCGCCCAGCGGGGGAGCGGCGGGGTCGTCGGCGGGGAAGGCGATCTCGAAGTCGACCAGCGCGCAGCGCCCGTCCGGTCGGACCATCACGTTGTTGGGGTGCAGGTCGCCGAAGACCAGCCCGCGCTCGTGCAGCGCCGCCAGCATGCCGCCGACCTGGTCGAGCACGTCGAGCGCCCAGTCGGTGTACGCGGCCAGCTCGGCCTCGTCCGGGTCGGGGTGGGTGAGCGGGCAGGTGCGGGTGAAGACGTCCTCCAGCCGCTCGCCCTCGATGTACTCCTCGACCAGGTAGTGGTGCTCCCAGACCTGCCGGTACTCGTACAGGGCGGGCACGAAGTCCACCCCGGCCAGCGCCTCCAGCACCCGGCGCTCGCTCAGCAGCCGCTGCACCGCGTCCCGGCCGGCGTAGTCGAGCCCGGCGTGCGGGCGGGCCTCGCGCAGCACCACCTGTCGGCCGTCGCGCCGGTCGGTGGCCAGGTAGATCCCGCCGCCGTTGGAGAAGTGCAGCGCCTTGACGACCTCGAACGGGAAGTCGGCCGGGGCCTCGGCCTCACGCGCGGCGTCGGCGGCGAGCTGGGCGGAGACCAGCTCCGGCACCGGTGCCCAGTCCGGCACGGTGAAGACGGTGCCCCGGGTGTCGGGCACCAGTGCGCCGTCCGGGCCGCGCATCGCCGGGACGCGCCGGCCCCGCTCGTCGGTGCAGTGGCGTTCGACGAAGGAGCCGTAGCGCAGGTAGAGCGGGCCCTCCTGGTAGCGCAGGTCGCTCAGGACGTAGGGGCCGGGGACGCCCTTCAGCAGGGTGGACAGGTCGTCCAGCACCCGGGCCAGCCGGGTGTCGTCCTCCGGGTAGAGCGTGATCAGCTTGCCGCTGGCGCGGCGGTCGGCGTACTTGCTGTTCAGGGCGAGCACGGTGGCCCGGCCGCGCAGGAACTTCCAGGTCAGCCCGTGCTCCAGGCAGTACGCCAGGACCTGCTCGACGACCTGCTCCGCCTCGTCCGGGGTGGCCGAGACGTGCACCTTCCAGCCCTGCTCGGGGAGTCGGGCGTGCGGCGGCCGCAGGCTGATCCAGGGGCCGTGCTCGTGGCGCTCCCAGCCCGGCGGCAGCGGGGCGGTGGCGGCGGCGAAGCGGTCGTCGGCGTGCTCGGCGCGGGCGGGGTCGTCGTAGAACAGCGGGTCGGCGAAGCAGTGGCGCTCGTAGCGGTCGTCCATGGTGCCCGCCTCAGCCCGCGGTCCGCGGCCGGCACCCGGACGCGCCCGCTCCGGTGGCCGGCCGGCCGTCGGATGTCGTCGTCATGGGAGCCCCCCGGGTGCGGTCGATCCCGCCGGTTGCGGGCTGCTTCCGACCCTGCCAGCCGGGGTGGGCGGGGTCGACGGGTCCGACCCGCCACCTTCGTGCCTGGCAGTTTGCGGGCGGGTCCTGGAGGCGGCGGCTGTCCGCCCTCGCTCAGCGGTGTCCGCCGACGCCGGTGGCGGCGGCCGCGACCGGTGTGCGGTCGGGCTCCGGGCGCTGTTCGGTGTGCTGTTCGGTGCGCGGCTCGGGGGCGAGGTAGCGGCTGCGGACGGCGGCGACGATCTCGGCGCTCGCCCGCCCGTCGCCGTAGGGCGAGGGGAGCTGCGCCAGCCGTTCGCCGACGGCCTCGTCGGCGAGCAACTCCCGCAGCGCGCAGGCGAGTTCGTGGCCCGGGCGGGCGAGCCGGGCGAAGCCGGCCCGGACGGCCTCGGGGCGCTCGGTGGAGTTGCGCACCACCACGAGCGGGCGCTTGAGCACCGTGCACTCCTCCTGGACCCCGCCGGAGTCCGACACCAGCAGCCGGCAGTGCCGGGCCAGGGCGAGGAAGCCGGCGTGGTCCAGCGGTTCGATCCGGCGCAGCCGTGCGACCGGGCCGCGCAGGCCGAAGGCCTCGACGGCGGCCCTGGTCCGGGGGTGCAGCGGCAGCAGGACCGGCAGGTCCAGGGCGGCGAGCTGGTCGAGGATCTGGGCGAGCCGCGCGGCGTCGTCGGTGTTCTCGGGGCGGTGGATGGTGGCGAGCACGTAGCCGCCGGGGGTGACGGCGTGTTCGGCGACGATGCGGTGGGCCTCGGCCTCGGCGGGCAGGGTCGCCAGGGTCGCCTCGACGACGGTGTTGCCGGTGATCACCACCCGGTCGGCTTCGATCCCCTCGCGCAGCAGGTGCGCCGCCGCCGTCGCGGTGGGCGCGCAGTGCAGGTCGGCGAGCGGGGCGATCAGGCGGCGGTTGGCCTCCTCGGGCATGCCGGGGTCGAAGGAGCGCAGTCCGGCCTCGACGTGGACGACGGGTATGCCCGCGCAGTGCGCCGCGAGGGCGCCGGCGGCGGCGGTGTTGGTGTCGCCCTGGACGAGGACGGCGGCCGGCGGGCGGGCCGCGAGGTGGTCGCTCAACGCGCTGACCATCCGGCCTATTTGGCGTCCGCGCGGTTCGCCGCCGACGCCCTTCAGCAGGTGGTGCGGGCGGGGGAGGCCGTACTGGGCGAAGAACGTGGTGGTGAGGGCCGGGTCCCAGTGCTGGCCGCTCCAGACGATGCGGGCCCGCGGGCCGAGGAGGCGGGCCACTCCGGCGAGTTTGACGATCTCCGGTCGGGTTCCGAGGACCAGGGCGACGTCGGTCGAGGACATGGCGCTCCGAAGGGGGCGAGGGGGTGGGGTGGTGAAGTATCAGCAGACGATATGGGGGGATTCGTCAGAAAGATCCATAGGTGGGAACAATGTCACCCACTTGGCCGACAGGAGGCCGTCCGGGGTCCGTCCGAGGCCGCCTCGGGAGCGGAACGGGCCCGGCGGTGGTTCGTGTGCCGGTGCATCAAGACCCGCCGTACCGGGCCCACTTGGCGGCCGGTCTCGCCCACGGATACCGGTTCGCCGATGCCCCCGCGCGGCCGGTTGCGGCAAACGGGTGATTTCCACCCGAATGGGCGCGGCGCACCTATCCGATCATCCGATCGGCCCAGCAACATACGGCTCCAGATCGCAAAGATCGGGATGACTCGGACATCACGACCCGACCTCACGACCGGACCTCACGAGAGGAACCACCATGTACGGACCCATAGGCGGCGGACTCCCCCCGACGGCGGCCGGCGGCGGCGTACTGGCCTCGACCGGCTCGCCCGGCCTCGGCTTCGCGGCCGCGGCCGGCACCGCCCTGGTGCTGGTGGGAGTCGCACTGCTGCGGCGCAGCCGGCTGGCCGCCGACCGGGCCGATCGGACTGACCGGACCGACCGGAAGCGCGACGGCCGCTAGCCCGCCGGACCGCACCGCGCCGCCCGCCGCCAACCCGCCTTCCTCCCGAGGGGTGTCCCCGTGACCGCAGACGTGTACCCGCAACCCGCCCGGCCACCGGGGCCGGCCCGCCCGCCGCTGTCGCGGCCCGGCCGCGCCCCGCTGTCGGGCCGGGTGCTCGCCGGGGTGGCCGGACCGCTGCTGCTGGGCCTGGGCGGGGCCCTGGTCGCCGGTGAACGCGCCTACCGGTTCCAGGAGTTGGCCGGTGCGCGGTGGGTGGTCTCGCACGGGCTCGGCCTGCGGACCCTGCTGCTCGCCGCCCCCGACGCGCCGGTGCTGTACGCCGGCGACGCGAGCGGGTTCGGGCGCGGGATCGCCCTCACCAGCGGGTGCAGCAGCGCGCTGCTGATCGCCCCGCTGGCCCTGCTGGCCGGAGTCCTGCTGCTGTTCGGCACCCGCGGGCCGGCCCGGGTCCTGCTGGGTTTCGTCCTGGCGGCCGCGCTGGTCCTCGCCGCCAACCTGGGCCGGCTGACGCTGATCGTCGCCATGCAGTACCGGTACGGCGACGAGGGGTTCGGCTGGACGCACGTCCTGTTCGGCTCGGTGCTGATGATGGCCGCCGGCCTGATCGCGCTGCTGCTCTTCCTCCTCCTGATCACCCGAACGTCCACCCGCGACGCGGAGGCCGGTGCGCCGTGACCCTGCTCGACCTGTCCGTCTCCCTTTCCTTCGTGCTGGGGATCGGCTTCCTCGCCTACGTCACGGTGATCGTGCGCAACTTCCTGCGGGTCCGCCCGGACGCCCCGGGCGACCCGGACCGGTTCGACTGGCACTTCCTCATACCCTGCCGGGACGAGGAGGCCGTGATCGGCACCACCCTGGACTACCTCGCCGAGCACTTCCCCCGGGCACGGGTCTGGGTCGTCGACGACCACTGCGAGGACCGGACCGCCGAGGCGGTACGGGCCCGGGCCGCCGAGGGGCGGCCCGTCCACCTGGTCGACCGGCGGCTGCCGCGGGCGCGTACCGGCAAGGGCGACGCCCTGAACGCCGCCTACCGGGCGCTCGAAGCCCGGCTGCCGGAGGGCGCCGACGCCGACCGGGTCGTCCTGATCGTCCTGGACGCCGACGGACGGCCCTCCCCGGGCATGCTGGACACCTTCGCCGGAGCCTCCTGCTTCGGCGACCCGGCCATCGGCGCCGTCCAGGTCGAGGTCCGGATGTCCAACCGCGACGTGGCCGTGCCGCTGCCCCACCGGGGGCGCCTGGCCAACCGCTTCGCCCGGCTGCTGGCCCGGCTCCAGGACATCGAGTTCCGCGGGCCGATCTCCGCCATCCAGATCACCCGCCGGCTCACCCGGACCGTCAACGTGGGCGGCAACGGCCAGGCCAACCGGCTCAGCGCGCTGCGCTCGATCGACCGGGGCGGCAGCGGCGGGCCGTGGGGCCGGGCGCTGCTGGAGGACTTCGAGCTCGGGCTGCGGATGATGCTGGCCGGCTGGCGCAACGGCTACACCACGACCGCCTGGGTGGACCAGGAAGCCCTGTGGAACGTACGGCAGTTGATCACCCAGCGGGTCCGCTGGGCGCAGGGCTCGATGCAGTGCGCGCCGTACCTGCGCCGGGTCTGGAGCTCCCGGGAGTTCACCACGGCGGGCTTCCTGGAAGTCCTCTACTTCATGGTCCAGCCCTGGCTCCAGGTCGTCGGCCTGGTGGTCTACGCGGTGCCGATCGCCGCCTTCGGCTACAACGCGGTCTTCTACCCCGAGTTCGTGCTCGCCTTCCTCCGCCAGGGCGGCGCCGTGCTGATCGCGCTCTACCTGGTCGTCGGGGTCGCCGAGTTCGCCCTCTGGGGCCCGCTGTACCGGCGCCGCGGCGAACCGGGGATCAGCCGCCGGGCCGCGCTCGGCTACGGCCTGGCGCTCGCGGTCTACGCCGCCACCACCTACCTCGTCGCGGTCCGCGCCTTCTGGCGGATCGTGCGGGGCAAGGGCTCCTGGCAGAAGACGACCCGTACGGCCGAGCCGCCGCCGGGTCAGGCCCCCGCGCCCGCCGCCCAGGAGATCGCCACCGTCTGAGCGGCCGAGACTTCTCCCCGGCCGGTCGGCGGAGTCGACGCACCACCCCCTTCCTGCCCCCTCCGTACGGCGGACACCTCCGTCCGCCGTGCCCCCGTCCGAAAGGCCCACCCGTGCGCACTCGTACCCGCAACCGTGTCCTCGCCGGAACCGCCCTCGCCGTCGGCGCCCTGTCCGTGGCGTCCCCGGCGTACGCCGCGCTGCCCGCCCCGGCGGCCGACGCCTACGTCGTCTCCACGGAGGCGTTGGGCGGGATGGTCGCCGTCGCGCCGTCGCCGGAGTCGACGTACCCGTCCGGCGGCACCCGGACCCTGGTCGGCCTCACCGTCGGGCCGGTCGCCACCACCTCCGTGCTCACCGCGAACACCGCCGGGAACCCGGTCGACGGCACCGCCTCGGCCTCCGCGACGGTCGACAAGCTCGGGCTCGACCTCGGTGTCGCCTCGGTCTCCCTGACCGGCGTCGACTCGACCTGCGCCGCCACCCCCACCGGGGCCACCGGCAGCGGCCTGATCGCGGGCGGGTCGATCAGCGTCGCCGGCATCCCGACCAACCTCCAGGCCAACGCCCCCGCCAACACCAGGGTCAGCATCCCGCTGGTCGGCTCGATCGTCCTCAACGAGCAGACCACCGACGCCAACGGCGTCCTCACCGTCAACGCCGTCCACCTCACCCTGCTGCCGTCGCTGAACGGCGCCAACCTGGTCATCGGGCACGCCCGGTGCGGCGGCGCCGAGCCCGCCGCCGCCGTGCCGATGATCAACCCGTCCGTCGCGGGGACGAGCGGCGGGGCGGTGCTCGCCGGCGTCCTGGCCACCGTCTACGTCCGCCGCCGCAACGCCCGGTCCGCCGTGTCGGCCGTCTGACGGGAGGCAGGGCGGCCGGCCCGGAGCAGGGGCCGGCCGCCCGCCGCCCACCGCGGTCAACCCGGCTTCCGGCACCTCGCCCTGACGTGTGAGCCGCTGCCGCCGGGTGACGGGAAGGCCCGTCCCACCACCACCGGACCGCTCAGGCCGGTCCGCCCCGGCCCTTCCGTACCCGGCACCGCGGGGTGCCTGGGGCCGGAGCCGTCGGACCCGGTCCGACCGCTCGCCTACCCTACGAACCGACCGGCCGTACCGGCCGTGGCCGCTCTAGGAGGAGTCCCGTGTCGTCCTGCGACCCCAAGTACGCTCCCGTCGGCGATGTGAGCGCGGCGCTCATGGTGATCGACTCCCGGCTCAAGTCCATCTACGACGGCAAGTCCGGGACGGACCCCGAGCACCAGCGGCTGGTCGACCAGCTCACCGCGTCCTTCGGCCCCGGCGAGGCCGAGGCGCTGGTGGAAGGCGCCTGCACGCTCGTCTACATGTACATGAACTGGCTGCGCACGGCCTTCGAGAAGCAGGAGGAGGACGTGATCGAGCACGCGGTCCCCAGCCTGGTGGCCACCATGCGGATGATGCCGAGGACCTTCAGCCCCGAGGTCATCCCCATCATGGCCGGCCTGCTCATCGCCGCCGGTACGGGCCTGAGCCCCAACCTCTGGCGCGCCCAGTACGGACCGTGGACGAAGGAGGAGATGAACCCGTTGGAGGCCATGGTGGTCCTGCTCGCGGAGTACATCAACCGGATCTCGGGCAACGGCGAGGACTTCGCCACCAGGCTGATCACCGACGTGCTGTCCCAGTTGGACTAGGAGTACCGGCCCCGAACGCGCCAGTGGCGCCGCCCTCGGTGGGGCGGCGCCACTGGTGTCCTGCTGGTGTCAGGCGGGGGTCCGAGCGGGCGTCAGCTGTGGCGGCCCGGTCGGCGGTAGGCGACGAAGCAGAGGACGCCGCCGCCGAGGAGGGCGATGGCTCCGAGCGCCGCGACCAGGGTGTCGGAGGAGGAGCCGCCGGTGTGCGGCAGCTCGCCGCTCTCCGACGCGCTCGGGGTGTGGGAGTGGGTGGGGGTCGCGGTGGCCGTCGCGCTCGGCGAGGACGTCGGTGACGGCGACGGGGACGGGGACGGGGAGTTGGACGGGGACGGCGACGGGCTCGGGCTCGGCGACGGGGAGGGGGACGGCGACGGGCTCGGCGAGGGCGAGGGCGACGGCGACGGGGAGCTGGTCTGGAGGATCACGCCCAGGTCGAGGTCGAGGTCGCGCTGCCCGCCGCTGAGGGTGACGGTCTGGGTGATGCCGGTGGTCGGGTCGCCGTCCGAGTCCTTGCTCGGGTCGGTGCCGGCGTGCTGCTTGGTGACGGTGGCGCCCTTGGGCAGGGTGGTCAGGTCGAACCGCACCGCGTAGCTGCCGTCCGGCAGGTTGTCGAACAGGTAGTGCCCGGTGGCGTCGGTCACCGTGGTGACCGGCTTGCCGTCCTTGTCCCGTACGGGCTGCCCGTTGCCGTCCAGCAGGTGCACGGTGACCCCGGGGATGCCCTCGTCACCGGGCTTCTGGATCCCGGAGCCGTCCCGGTCGTGCCAGACGAAGTCGCCCAGCGCGTTGTTGGAGGGGGCGACGCGCTTGACCGCGACGCCGACCTTGGCGGGCTCGGCCGGCAGCAGCTGGCGGCCGGAGGCGTCGGTGGCGGTGTACGCGAAGCTGTTCCAGGCGTACTCGCCCTCCGGCGCGTCGTAGGAGGCGACCATCGGCCAGGTCAGGGTGAAGGACTCGCCGGAGGCCAGGGCGCCGGGGCGGCTGAGGCGGAACCAGGTGGCCGTTCCCGGCCCGGGGAAGGTGGTGCTCCAGACCGCGGCGCTGTTGCAGCCGGTGCGGTCGACCAGCAGCGGGTTCACGCAGGGGTTGGGGTCGGTGGCGTACTCGATCACCACGGTCGGGTCGTTGCTGGTGATCGGCTGGCTGAGCGACGGGGTCCAGGCGCTGCCGCGCGGGGCGTCCTGGGTGAGCACGTAGTTGTCGCCGGGGGTGGGGAGCTTGTCGTAGGCGATGAAGTCGGTGACCGGGTCCGGGGAGTCGTTGCGGACGGTCATCCGCCAGGACGTCTGGCCGCCGGGGGTGGCGGTGCCGATGGTCATGTAGTCGGCGTCGAGGTCCCCCTTGACCTCCTTGTACGAGCGCAGCACCGCCGGCACGTCGACCTGGATCTGCGAGGAGGCGTGGCACATCAGCTCGGTGGTGTCGCCGTTGCCGTTGAGGTCGAGCACGTCGGGGGTGCTGCCGCTGTCGGAGCCGGAGTACATGCAGGCGACCGGGTGGGTGGGCTGGTCGACGGTGACGTAGACGTCGTTGGTCAGCGTGCCGGAGCGGATGCTGTCGGCGACCTGGACGTCGAAGAGCATCCGGTAGGCCATGGCGTCGTGCAGGTACGTCGAGTCGGGGGCGCCGGCCGGCCATTCCATCTTGACGAGCTGGCGCCCGTCCGGGCCCGGGGTCACGGTGATCGACGAGGGGGCCTTGGCATCGGGGTAGTCGGGGTCGGGCCGGGCCGAGCCGTCGATGTAGACCACGCCGGCGGGCAGCAGGTCGTACAGGACGAGCGGGCGGTCCAGGTCGTGGGCGCTGCGGTTGTACGGGATGACCTGGAAGGTGGCCTTGCCGCCGGGGGCGGACAGCTCGCCGGCCACGGTGGTCTTGGCGGCGCCGAGGTTGGTGGCCTGGGTGATGGTGGTCCGGGCGCAGGCGTTGGCGTTGGCGGTGGTGGTGCCGTCGGTGGCGCTGGTGTCCACGCAGTTGGTCAGCGGCTCGGGGGCGGGGCGCCCGTCGTGGCCGGGGGTGGCGACCTGGGTGACCAGCTGCACCGCGTTGCCGGGGCTCCAGCCGGTGGGGATCGGGCCGTTCCAGGTGAGCTTGAGCCCGTCCAGCCACTGCCCGGCGGGGATGCCGAGCACGTCGTTGGCCGGGTCGCCCGCGCCCTGGGCGAAGGTGAGCCGCCGTGCGGTGGAGCCGTTGAACGGCGTGCCCGGGGTGAAGGTGTGCCAGGTGGGGTCGCCGTTGAGGCGGTACTGCAGGGTCAGTTGGATGCTGGTGGGGTTCCACGGCTCCAGCTGGAGGGACTGCGGGAAGATCCAGTTGTAGACGCCGTCGGTGCTGCCGGCCCCGGGGTCGGTGATGGTGAGGCTGGTGGCCGGGCCCGCGGTGTTGGTGGCGGACAGGCTGAAGGAGTTGAGGTCGCCGTTGGTGGTGGTGTCGCGCCAGACCTTGCTGGCGGTCACCACCACGCCGGTCACCGGGGGTTGGAACGTGTTGGTGGTGACGGACGAGGTGTCCAGCTGCCGTTCGGCCTCGGTGAGCGGCGCGCCGAGCAGGTCGACGGTGTTCTCGGAGGTGGTCCCGTCCGGGAAGGAGGCCGCCGGGTAGTTGACCACCAGGACGCCCGGGTTGCGGCAGCCGCCGCGCCCGTTGCCGGACACGAACGGGCCGATGTCGTAGCCCCAGGTGTTCGGGCCGGGCGGCACCTGCGTCCAGCCCGGCGAGCGGCCGGTGTCCACCACCGCGCCGGGCGGCAGGGTGTCCAGCAGCCGGCTGGTGTCCAGGTCGACGTTGGGCACGTTGTCGGTGGCGCAGGGGGTGAACTGGTAGGTGACGGTGCGGTTGTCGCTGCTGGAGGTCTGGATGCCCTTGGTCACCGTGTACTGCGGCTGCACCTGGGCCGTGGTGTTCGCGGTGGCGGTCTGCGAGGTCTCGCCGGTGGCCGACATGGTGGCCGAGTTGGTCGAGGTGGCGCCGTTCGGGGTGGTGAAGTTCGGGTACTTCATCGTCACCGTGATGGTGGCGGTGGTGCCCGGACTGAGGTCCTTCAGCCTGATGTCCATCGTGCCGCCCGTCGCGCCCGCGGCGGGCACGGTGGAGGCGGCCACGTCGACCGAGGACGGGTCCGGCGTCCAGCCGAGGAACTGCATGTTCGACGGCAGGGTGTCGAGGATGTTCCCGCCCGTGCACTCGGTGATGGAGCAGGTGTAGCGCAGCGTGTAGGTGACGTTCTCCCCCGGGGAGACGGTCGCCTTGTCGACGCTCTTGGTGAAGGAGATCGCGGCCTGGGCCGGTGGGGCCAGCACGCTGCTGCTCAGCAGCGAGCCGGCCACCAGCGCCAGGACCGAGGCGATCCGCCCGGTCCGGAATGGAAGTCGCATAGCGGGCAGTCCAGCCGATCGCCCCGGCGCACCGGTCGGCGACACGAGGGCCGGTCGCGGCGGTTCACCTGCTCGGCGGTCACCCGCCCGGCGGCAGCGCGGCCCGGGGCGGTACGGCGTTCCGGGACGGTACGGCGTTCCGTGGGGCTTTGTGGCCGCCGGGCCGGGCCGCCCCCGCCGAGCTCCCCCCGGCGGGCGGCGCAACCGGAGCGCCGGGCGGGGCGACCCGGGTGGCTCAGCCGAACATCACACCGGTCTCCCGGGCCAGGGTATCCAGCCGGTACTGGGTGACGTGCTCGACGTTCGCCGGGTCGATCGTGCGCACGCCCTCGGCGGCGAGCCGCTCGTTGATCTCCTCCAGGTGCTCCCGGACGACCTGCTTCTCCGCCTCGGTGGTGCGGCCCTGGTGCGGCCGTCCGGCGTGCTCCAGGCCGGCGTGGTCGACCCGCTCCCGGCCGGCGGCGGGCGCCGCCCCGCGCACGGTGGTGGGCGCGGCCTCGCGCACGGGGGTGGGCGCCGTCTCGCGCGCGGCCGTCCGGGCGGCCGGGCGGGCGCCGCGCAGCACCTCGGCCATCGGCGCGGCCGAGGCCAGCCGGTCGAAGGTCGCCGCCTCCATCACCACCGTCTGCGGCTCCGCCTGGTCCGGGTGGTGCAGCTCGACGGTGACCAGGTCGAGCGCCAGCTCCCGCACGCCGCCCAACTCCCCGGCCAGCGCGTCGATCTCGACCGGACCGTCCGTCAGGTCGGGGTGCCGGAGCACCACCACCCGCACCAGGTCCGCGTCGCTCTCCGCGTGCTTGCCGGTCAGGTCCGAGAACCGGATGATCTTCTGGCCCATGTCTCCCTCTCCTGTGCCCCTGTGATCAGCCGAGAGCCTACGCCGGGATGATCATCGGCGCGCGCAAGCGGCCGGGCCCGGGGGAGCACCCCCGGGCCCGGCCTCACCTGTCGTGCATCCTGCCTTGCGTCAGTGGAGCGTCAGCGTGGTGCCGTCCCCCCCTCTCGGGTGCCGTCCCCCTCTCAGTAGCGCGGGTCCACCCGGTAGGTCGGGTAGTCCGGCACGTACCAGTGGCTGGAGTGCCAGATGCCGAAGGTGAACCGGACCCCGTGGCTGCCCCGCTTGTTGGCGGCCTTGAGGAACTTCTTGCCGATGCTCTTCATCAGGTAGGACAGCGCCCACAGGACCCAGCCGGCGGCCCGGGCGGCGATGTGCGGGAGCTTCTTCAGGATCCCGGAGATGCCCTTGGAGATCTTGCTGGAGACGACCAGCAGACCGCCGATGGTGTTGCCCTCGGCCCGGCTGAAGTTGGCGACCCACTTCTTCTTCCAGGACATGCCCGTCAGGTCGTCCATGGTGATCGGGTCGACCGGGTAGCCGTAGGCGTTCGGCGAGCCCTCCAGGACCGGGTCGGTCTGCAGGAATCGGCCGGTGGTCGGGTCGTACAGGCGCACGCCCATCAGGGTGAGGCCGGAGACGCTGTCGGCCTCGCGCTGCGCCCCGCCGAGCCAGCCGTACGCGGCCGAGCCGGTGGCGTCGACGACGTTGCCGTACTCGTCGTAGTGGTAGACCGCGAGGTCCTCGGTGCCGTCGGGGGACATCTGGACGGACACGTCGCCGTGCAGGTTGGTCAGCAGCAGGACCGCGCCGCCGTCGGTGCCGGTGGCGGCCGTGAGCCGGCCGGTCAGGTCCAGGACGTTGCGGGTCAGCTTGCCGGCCGCGTCCTTGGACCAGGTCGGGCTGTCGGTGCCGCCGTCGAAGTGCCTGGTGTCCTGCGCGGTGACGGTCCAGGTGCCGTCGGTGCCCTTGGTCTCCGTGGTGGAGAGCGCCAGGCGGCCGGCGGCGTCCAGGTCCCAGGTCTTGCGGGTGTCGCCGAGGGTCTCGGTGCGGACCAGGTCGTTGGTGTGGTAGCCGACCTGGGTGCCCTTGGGCAGGGCGGTGGTGCGGCCGAAGGCGTCGTACACGTAGCCGGCGTCGGTGAGGCGGTCGGCGGTGTCGTAGCCGTGGGTCTCGGCCTGGGTGACGGTGTCCGCCGTGGCCGGGTCGCAGTCGTCGGTGACGCTGGTGCGGTTGGTCCGGTTGCTGCTCCTGTCGAACGCGTAGGTCCGGGTGGAGCAGGCCAGGCCGGTGCTGTCGGCGGCCTTGGTGAGGCGGCCGGTGGCGTCGTAGGTGTAGCCGCTGGTGGTGCTGTTGCCGTCGCTCTGGGTGCGGCCGGCCTGCTGTCCGTGGACGGTGAAGTCGGCGGTGTCGGCCAGCAGGACGGTGCCCGCCTGGTTGGTGTAGGTCTTGCCGGTCTGGACGCCCTGGCTGTCGTAGCTGCTGGTCAGGGTGTTGCCGCCGGGCATGGTCTGGGAGACCAGCCGGCCCTCGACGTCGTAGGAGGCGGTGAAGGTGCCGGCCACCGAGTCGGTCAGGGAGGTGGGCAGGCCGCGCGGGTCCTTGGCGGTGTCGTAGCCGTAGGTCACGGTGGACGGCACCGAGTCGGACTTCTTCACCGGGCGGTCGAGCTTGTCGTACTCGGTGGTGGTGACGTTGCCGGCGCCGTCGTCGTAGGAGACCTGGCGGCCGAGCCGGTCATAGCCCTGGGTGACGGTGGCCTTGCCGTTGCTGGTGGTGGCCAGCTCGCCGTTGGCGGGGTCGTAGCCGAACACCGTGTCGGCGACCGCGGTGCCGGTGCCGCCGCTGATCGAGGTCTTCACGGCGCGCCCGGCCGTGTCGTAGCCGCGGGTGGTGGTGCGGGTGACGCCGTTGGCGGTCTCGGTCTGGACCGTGACGTTGCCCCAGCGGTCGTACTGGAAGGTCTTCGTCGGCAGCTGCAGCGGGTTGGCGCCGCCGCCGGCGATCTGCGCGGCCGGGGCGATCGAGCAGACCAGGTCGGCCCACTCGGGGTGGCCGGCGCAGGCGCCGGTCCCGGTGCCGGTGTAGTAGGTGGTGACGGTGGTGGCCGCGTCGGAGCCGGTGGAGTTCGGGCGGCTCTGCGAGGTCACCCGGCCGCTGGCGTCGTAGCCGGTGCTGGTGGTGATCTTCAGGCCGGCCGGGTCCTGGACGGCCGAGGTGGGCAGGCCCTGGGCCCAGTCGTAGCCGGTGGCGGTGGTCCGCGTGTCGGCGTCGGCGGCGTAGCCGTCGATCCGGGCGCCGACCGTCACCGAGGTGGTCATGTCGCTGACCGCGGCGTTCGCCGGGCGGCCCTCGTCGTAGCCGTTGACGGTGTGGGCGCGGGCCGGGACCTCGTCGCCGGCGGCGAGCGCCGGGGAGCTGCCGGAGGCGGCCACGCCGTGCTCCAGGGTGACCAGCTGCAGCGGGTCGTACTGCTCCAGCAGGCGCTTGCCGTCGGCCGAGTGGACCGAGGTCGAGGAGAGCACCTGGGCGCGGTCGGCCGTCGAGCGGCCGGCGATGCCGAGGGCGCGCAGCTTGTTCAGGTCGTTGCCGGTGGTGGCCAGGGCGAGGACGCGGTTCTCCGCGGAGAGGGTCCGCACCGGGCTGCCGTAGGCGTTGTACTCGGTGGTGGTGATGCCGCCGCCGGGGGTGGCGGTGTTGACCTCGCGGCCGGAGGCGTTGGTGTACGTCACCGAGGCGCGGTTGTAGCCGGCGGTGCCGAGCGCCTTGCCGTCGTGGGTGGCCGGGACGGCGTCGGGCGGCAGGACGGCGGTGGCGTCGGTCGGGGCGTCGCTCTGGCCCCAGGCCGCGACGTCGGACGGCGCCAGCGGGTACGGCGCGTTGGCGCCGCTCAGCGGGACGTCGTAGACGACCGAGGTGGTCGCGGTGCCGTCGGTGACGTCCTTGCTGCCCTGCTTGAGGGTGGGCCGGGAGGCGGCGAGCAGCATGCCGTCGCCGGCGGTGGCGGCGTTGCCGGCCTTGCCGTACTCCAGGGTCCACGGCAGCTCGCCGGGCTCGATCACGGTGGTGACCCGGCCGGCCGCGTCGTAGCCGTACGCGGTCTTCAGCGCGGGGCTGATCCGCGGGTCCCAGACCTCGCGCAGCCGGCCCTGGGCGTCGTACGCGTACTGCGCGACGGCGACGGGGGTGGCGGTGGCGGCGCCGGGGTCGGTGGACCACAGGCGGATCTGCTTCACCTGGCCGGCCGTGTCGCCCAGGGCGGACGCGGTGGCGGTGGTGGTGTCGGCGTAGACGTACTCCAGCACCCGGCAGCCGGCCGTGGACGGCACGGCGGCGCAGTTGGCGGAGGCGGTCGCCGAGGACGGCGCGACCACGTACTTCGGGCGGGCCAGGGTCTTGCCGCCGGAGACGACCTTCTCCGAGACCACCGAGGTGGTGGAGTTGTCGCTGGGCAGCGAGGAGCCGGAGGCCTGCCAGGTGGTGGCGGCCGGGTCGACCTTGGCGAAGGTGACCGTGATGCCGTCGGTGTCCTTCAGCGTGAAGCCAGCGGTGAGCACACCGGTCAGGGTGAGGTTCTCGGCGCCGGGCTCGGGCTTCCAGCCGCCGGCGCCGGTGGCGGTGAAGCCGGTCTCGGAGCCGTCCGCGGAGACCACCGAGAGGGAGGTCGCCGAGGTCTGGCGGACGTAGGAGTAGGCGGCGTCGGTGAGTTCGGCGGTGGTGCCGGAGCTCCACTGCGGGCCGAAGATCGCCGCCTGGCCCTCCTGGGCCGAGCCGTTGGCGGGCCGGCGGGAGGAGAAGGAGCGCTCGGCGTGCAGGCCGAAGGCCTCGGCGTCGCTCTCGGAGAGGGTGAGGTCACCGGTGAGGGTGTTCACCTCGCCCGGGCCGACCTTGGTCTCCGGCGCGGTGCCCGCGTTGCGGTCCACCGTGACGGTGTTCGGCTCGGTGGCGTCGGTGGCGGTGCCGTCGGTGAACACCGCGCGGACGTCGACCGGGCCGTTCTCGGCCAGGGTGTCGGTGATGTTCCAGGTCAGCGCGGCCGGCTTGCCGCCGGGGGCGGTGAACGGCCAGGCCGTCACCGGCTTGCCGTCGGTGGTGGCGACGTTGGCGACCGGGACGTCCTTCCAGGCGTCCGTCTCACCGCGCCGGTACTGGTAGCGCACCCCGGTGTAGGTGCTGTTGCCCTCGGCCTGCAGCGAGGTGCGGCGGGCCGGGCGCTCGCCCGCGCCCGGCGCGACCAGGGCGGAGCCCTTGCCGGCGTAGAAGGCGTACGTCCTGTCGGCGGAGACGTTGCCCGCGGCGTCCCGGGTGTGCGCGGCGACGGTGTGGGAGCCCGCCTTGAAGGTGAGCTTGGCGCTGACCGGGGTGCCGGTGGTGGCCGCGGTGACCCAGGCCCCGCCGTCCAGCCGGTACTGGATGTCCTTCACGTCGCTGGTCGGCGGGGTGAAGGTGAAGGTGCCGCTGTAGCTGCCGTTGGCGTCCGGGGTGCCCGCCCACTGGCCGGCCGGGAAGTCCCCGGAGGAGACGGTGGTCGCGCCCGGCGCCGTGGTGTCCACGGTGAAGGAGCGGAAGCCCGACCAGGCGCTGTTGGCGGTGCCGTCCCAGGAGCGCGAGCGCCACTTGTAGGCGCCCGGCGCCAGCTTGGTGCCCGGGGCCCAGGTGAACGTCGAGCCGGAGGCCGCCATGGCGGTGCGCCCGGACTGCAGCGCGGCCGTGCCGTTGGACGCCCAGACCTCGAAGTCCAGGGCGATGTTGCCGCCGTCGGGGTCGGTCGCCTTGGCGGACAGCGTCGGAGTGGCGTCGTTGGTCAGCGCGGCGTCGGCCGGGGAGACCAGCGTGGAGACGCCCGGCGGGGTGTTGTACGTGACCGACAGGTACGGCGTGTTGGACGTCGCGTTGCCGGAGTTGAACTTCTTCCAGCCGTACGGGTCGGACTCGTCGGTGGCCCGGATGCCCAGGGTGTTGTTGGTGTTGCCGTTGGCGGCCCAGGCCTTGACCAGCGCGGTGATGTCCTGGTTCACCCAGCCGTCGTTGCAGGAGCTGGAGTAGCCCTTGGTCGCGGTGGACGTCGCCCACTTCTTGTTCCAGCCGGGCTGGGCCGTCCAGCGGGTGGCCGTGGTGGCCGTGCCGGTGTCCCAGACCTCCCAGCTCTTCGCGGTGCAGGACCAGCTGTGGAAGTTCCACAGGTTGAGCTTGCCGCCGGTGATCTGCTTCCCGCTGATCTTCGCCATCGGGAACTGCAGGAACGAACGCGCCACCTGGCCGGAGCCGTTGTTGCCCAGCTTCAGCTCGGTCTGCGAGGAGACGTCGGTGGCGTAGCCCTGCTGGACGAAGGTGTCGAAGCCGACGCCGATGTTGACCGCCGGGTCGATGGTCACCGGGTACTTCGTCTTCGGGTCGTTCAGGAACGCGGCGTCCGGGGTCAGCGTCAGGTCGATCGCGTTCCCGTTCTGGACGACCTTCAGCGCGACGGGAGCGGTGCGGGTGTGGTCGCCGCTGCGCTCGTCGACCTGCGCGTCCCACATCACCGGGGCGGGCAGCTGGCCCTTCTCCTCGCCGGTCTTCGGGTCGAGGAACGAGACCGAGTCGTCCGGGTTCTGCCGGGCCTGGAGGCCGGCCGTGTCCAGGGTGAGCGTCACGCTGCCGTTGGCGGCCACCGCCGAGCGGTCCTTGAGCTCCAGGAACTGCTCGAAGCCGGTCCGGGTGGACTCGATGACCAGGTCGGTGGCGGTGAGCGCGTCCGCGTACCGGGCCCTGGCGCCGTCCACGGTGGGAGCGGGCAGGGCGCCGCGCCAGGACAGCGACATCGCGGTGCCGTTGCCGTTGTCCAGCGAGACCAGCGGCGTGGCCGGGGCCTGCTGGGCGCCGGCCGGGGCACCGGCGGCCTTGAACGCCGACGCGGCGGCGGGCGGGGTGGCGCCGGCCAGCGAGAGGTTGAGCGGGTGCCCCTTGGCCTTGACACTGCCGTCCGACTGCCGCGCCAGGTCGACGTCGATCGGCTGGAGCCTGCCGGCCTTGTCCTTGTAGCGGACCGGGCCGGAGGCGAGGTCCAGCGTGGTGGTGCCGTCCGGGTTGATCCAGCTGGTGGTCGACTCGGTGCGCTCGTCCACCACCTCGATCCGGCGGTTCTCCAACCGGGCCTTGAGGTGGGCGGTCGCGATGTCCTTGGCCTCGGCCGGGCCCAGGGCCTTGGCGGGCTTCGGGGACTGCTCCGTGGTGACGGCGACGGCCTGACCGGTCGTCATGATGACGGCGGCGGCCTCGACCGAGAGCACCACCGCCAGGGCGACGGCGGTGTGGCGCAGTACGCCGTTGCCGCGGCGAGGTGCGGAGGGGGGCGGCGAGCCGGCTTCGGCCCGCTGCCGCGGTGATCCGCCCGTGGGGCGTGACATGGAACTCCTCGACTGGTCCGTACGGGAAGGAAAGGTGGTCGGAAAACGGGGGGACGGCCGACGTGCTGATGGTGCGTCAGCCATGGCGGGGTAAAGCGACAGCAAAGAACCGGCCAATCTCCCGGGCGGGAGGAACCGGTCGAAAGCCGTCTGGAAGGCCGGAAAGCCCCCGGGCGCGACGGCGGGTGGCCGACGCCCTCGGGTACGGCGCGGGCCGCAGCGGGGCCCGGTGCGTTTCAGCGCGTCCCGGCGCGCTCTTCAGCGGCGTCCCGACGGGAGCCGGACGGCCGCCGGCAGGGCCCTGGCCAGCAGGTTCCGCGCCCTCGACCGGGCCGCCGCCTCGTCGGCGGCGCGGACGTAGAGCACCAGGCCGACGCCCTCGGGCACGGCGCGGGCGCGTACGTGCTCCAGGCCGTCGTCCGGGGCGGCGCACGCCCACAGCGCGGCCTGGGCCTCCGCGGCCGCCGCCTCTCCCGAGGGGGCGGCGGCGCCGGCCGGCACGGTCAGCTGGACTGCGAACACCGCAGGTCAGGCCTGCGTGACGGCGTCGTCGGCGGGCGGGGCGTCCCAGCCGATCGACCGGGCGGAGGGGTTGTCCCAGCCGATCCCGCCACCCGGGCCCTGGGTGGCGGACGGGGCGTCGGTGGCGGTCGTACCGGCGGCGAAGGCCGGCGCGGCGGAGCCGGCGAGGGCGAGGGTCAGGAGGACGGCGGCGAGTGGACGGACGGCCACGGCGGATTCCTGTTCTGTGCGGGAACTTCGTTGGGGGATAACGCAGTTCTGGGTGTCCGGGAATTCGGGGAATGCGCGCACGGCGAATCCTCCCGTTCCGCGGGCCGCCACGGGAAGGGAATTCGGCGGGCAGGAACAGGACAGGCAGCATGCTGCAGAACCGCGAAGGGCGGCAGCGGCGGGGGCCGTTGACCGGATCATGCCCTTGTGAGGGGTTCCGGCCGGGGGAAGGATCGGCCCGGGCCGACCGGGCATACGGAATCGTCCACGGGGATCAGGGGTCGAGAAGTGCTGGAACTGCTGGGGTTGGACGCCACCACGGAAGCCGTCTACCGAGGAATGCTCGCCGACCCGGAAGGCGGGGTCGCGGAACTCTGCGACCGGCTCGGCCTCCCCGAGGCCGCCGTGCGCGCGGCCCTCGACCGGCTCGCCGACCTCACCCTGCTGCGGACCTCCCGCGAACGGCCCGGCACCCTGCGGCCGGTCAGTCCGGAGCGCGGCCTGGAGATCCTGCTGCGCCGCCAGGAGGAGGAACTCGCCCGTCGGCAGCAGGAGTTGGCCGCCTCCAAGGCCGCCGTCGCGCGGGCCCTGGGGGAGTACGCCAAGGTGCGGACCGACACCCCGGTGGGCGACCACGAACGGCTGCTCGGCCTCGACGCCATCCAGGACAAGCTGGAGGTGTTGACCGCCCGGCTGACCACCGAGGTCCTGGCGGTGATGCCCGGCGGCGCCCAGTCCGCGGCCAGCCTGGCCGCCTCCCGTCCGCTCGACGAGGACGCCCTGCGACGCGGCGTCAGCCTGCGCACCGTCTACCAGGAGAGCATCCACGACGCCCCGGAGACCCTCGACTACGCCCGCTGGATGTCCGGCCTCGGCGGCGAGGTGCGCACCGCACCGGTGCTGCCGCCGCGGATGCTGGTCTTCGACCGCAGCACCGCCGTGCTGCCGATCGACCCGGAGAACACCCGGGCCGGCGCCCTGTGCACCCGGGAGCCGGGCATCGTCGCCTCCCTGGTCGCCCTGTTCGAACAGACCTGGGAGACCGCCGTCCCGATCACCGACGACCCCGACGGCGCGCCGCCGCTGACCCTGACCACCGGCGAGCGCGAACTCCTGCGCCTGCTGTCCACCGGCCTCACGGACGACGCGGCGGCCAAACGCCTCGGCGTCTCGGTACGGACCGTCCGCCGCCAGATGGCCGTCCTGATGGAACGCCTCGACGCGGCCAGCCGCTTCGAAGCCGGCCTCAAGACCGCCCGCCGCGGCTGGCTCTAGCCGCCCGGCGGGGGGTCGGCTGCTGCGGCGGCCGCGGCGGCCAGGCGGTCCACCTCGACCCATTCGTCGAGGTGGAGGCCGTACAGGCGGGCCGGGTGGTCGGCGGCGGGGTGGGTGGGGAGGAAGGCGGGGGAGTGGCCGCGGTGGAGGTACCAGGAGCCGAGGCGGACCAGGGCGGCGCGGCGTTCGGCGGCGCTGGTCTCCACGGAGCAGCGTTCGGCGGCGTAGAGGCGCAGGAGGTCGTTGAGCCGGTAGTGGTCGCGGTCCTCGGGGGTGAGCAGGTGGGCGGCGGCCAGCCGGTCGAGGACGGGTCGGACGGCGGCGGGCGGGGCGCCGGCGAGGGCGGCGGCCGCGTCGGCGCCGATGCCGACGGCCGGGACGAGGGCGAGCAGTCGGAGCAGGTCGCGGGCCTCGCCGGGCAGTGAGCGGTAGGAGAGGTCGAAGGCGGCGCGGACCGCCGAGGTGTCGTCGCCCTCGATCTGGAGGGCGCTCAACCGGTGCTCCGTGTCGAGGAGTTCGGCGGCGTGGTCGGTGAGGCTGCGGTCCGGGCTGGCGGCCAGGCGGCTGGCGGTGACGGCCAGGGCGAGGGGCAGTCGGCCGCAGGCGTCGGCGAGTTCGGCGGCGGCGCGCGGCTCGGCGCGGGTGCGGTGCTCGCCGACCATGCGGGCCAGCAGTTCGAGGGCCTGGTGGGCGGGCAGGACGTCGAGCACCAGCGGCCGGGCGCCGTTGCGGACGGTCAGTCCGTCGAGCCGGGTGCGGCTGGTGACGACCGTGCGGCAGCCCGGGGCGCCGGGCAGCAGCGGGCGGACCTGCTCGGCGTCGCGGGCGTTGTCGAGGATCACGAGCAGCCGCCGGTCGGCCAGCCGGGAGCGGTAGAGCGCGGCCGCCTCGTCCGCCGCCGCGGGGATCCGGTCGCCGGGCACGCCGAGGGCGCGCAGGAAGCGGGCCAGGACGGTGCGCGGGGCGAGCGGCGCGTCGACGGAGTAGCCGTGCAGGTCGGCGTAGAGCTGGCCGTCCGGGAAGCGGTCGCGGACCCGGTGGGCCCAGTCGACGGCGAGGGTGGTCTTGCCGACCCCGGCCGGTCCGGAGACGGCGCAGACCGCGCACGCGGCGGCGGCCGGCCCGGCCTGCTGGTCCGCCGGGTCGGTGAGCAGCGCGTCCAGGGCCCGCAGTTCGGTGTCGCGTCCGACGAAGGTGGCCAGGGCGGGCGGGAGTTGGGCGGGCGACGCCTGCACCTGCACCTGCGCCTGCGCGGGTGGCGCCGGCGCGGGTGGTTCCTCGGCCCGGGCCGTGGCGGCGGGCACCGGTTCGGTGGCCAGCAGCTCCAGGTGCAGCGCCCGCAGCTCGGGCCCGGGGTCGAGCCCGAGCTCGTCGGCCAGCCGTTCCGCGAACCGGCGGTAGGCGGCGAGCCCCTCGGGGGTGCGTCCGGAGCCGTGCAGGGCGCGCATCAGCTGTCCGGTGAACCGTTCCCGCAGCGGGTGGTCGGCGACCAGCGCGGTGAGTTCGGGGACGGCCGTTCGGTGCCGGCCGAGCGCGAGTTCCAGGTCGAGGCACTCCTCCCAGGCGGTCAGCCGCAGTTCGTCCAGCGCGACGGCGCCCGGGGCGTCCGCGTCCACGGCGAGTCCGTCGAGGGCCGGTCCGCGCCACAGGGCGAGTGCGGAGCGGAGCCCGTCGACGGCCTCCGGGGCCCGCCCGGCGGCGGCTTCGGCGCGGGCGAGGGCGAGCCGGTCGGTGAAGTCGCGGGCGTCCAGGCGGTGGCCGGTGAGCGTGATGCGGTAGCCGCGGCCGTCGGTGAGCAGGACGGGCGGCGCGTCCGGGTCGGCCTCGGCGAAGCGGCGCCGCAGCACCCCGGCGAGGTTGCGGACCTGGCGGGTGGCGGTGGCCGGCGGCCGCTCGTCCCAGACGGTGTCCACCAGGCGGGCGACCGGTACGGAGGAGTCCGCGTTGAGCAGCAGGGCGGCGAGCAGCCGCTCCTGCCGGGAGCCTTCGGAGGGGATGCGTCGGCCGTCGCCGGTCCACACCTCCAGCGAGCCGAGGATCCTGAACTCCAACGTCCCTCCCTGGGGCCCGCGGGGCCGGGCCGGACCGGCCGCCGTGGAGGACGGGCGCGAGTCGTGACGAACTGATGATCAGATCATGCCAGTTGTGTGCGTTCGGTTGAGAAGTTTCTTGTGCACCGGCCGAAACGAGCCGGTCGCCCAGTGAGGACCCCGAACCCAGGAGCAGTCGATGAACCGTCTGAAGAAGGCCGTCGCCACCGCGACCGCCGTCGCCGCCGCCGCCCTGATCCCGCTCACCGCCGCCCCGGCCTCCGCCACCACCGGGCCGGCCACCCACCTCGGGATGACCTGGTCCGTCGTCTCCAACGGCCCCGACGGCACCGTCCAGGTCGGCGGCCCCGGCGGCAGCCCGAGCAACGCCTACAACGGCGACACCGCGCCGTCCGTCTCGCTGCCCGTGCTCTGCCTCAACGTCGACGGCAGCCCGGCCCCGTCCGGGATCAGCCTCGGCTTCTACAACGGCTGGGCGCAGGGCACCGTCGCCCTCAGCCAGCCGGTCAAGGGCTCCCGCCTGAACAGCCGGGCCGCGGCCGACAGCGTCTGCCAGGCCGGTTTCGGCGCCGGCTGGCGCGAGGCCGAGTTCCACGACGGCCACTACGGCACCGACCTGTCGCAGACCGGCGGCTGGACCTTCTGGGCCTACGGCAACATCCCCAGCAACACCCGTTTCTGGACGGCCATCAACGACCAGCCGGCCAACCCCTGGAACTGACCGGACGCACACCGCCGGTGCGCCCGCCCTCCTGGCGGGCGCGCCGCGGTGGCCGGGTTCCGGGATTCGCCGACGGTCCGTCCGGGTACGCCGTACGCTCGGGGCGCAGGCGGTCGGCCGCCGCCCGGGACCCGGAGGAGGACGGCGTGAACACGGCTGCCGCACGGCAGGACACGGCTGCGGAACGCACCTCCCGGGGCGGGCCCCGGATCGACCCGCTGCTCGCCGACCGCGTCACCGAGGCGCTCCTCCTGGCCGGCCTGCCCGTCGGGTACGGCGGACACGGCCCCGGCGTCCAGTTGCGCCCGGCCCGGCCGTTCGACGACTCCGACGACTGCGCCGGCCTGATCGCCCTGCACTGGGAGCCCGGCCCCCGGCTGGCCGCCGCGGCGGCCATGGAGGAGTTCCAGCAGCCGGCCGCCGCCGCCGGCCGGGTCGTCACCAGCAGCATGCAGAACGCCCTGGCGGAGTTCCTGCCGGCCTTCGGCATCGAGGTCGAGGCCGGCCGGCTCGACGGGGAGACCAGGGTCGGCCGTACCAGCGGCCCCGCCCCGGCCACCGGACAGGACGCCGGCCGGGACGCCGCCGCTCCGGCCGGGTCCCGCCCGCAGGACCTCGGCATCGGCGCGCACGTCGTCGACGCGGTGCGCCGCACCGCCGCACTGGCCGGACTGCCGGTCGCCGACCACCTGCACGCGCCCGGCATCACCCTCGCCCCGTGCCGGCCCGTCGACGACGGCGACGACACCACCGGCGTCGCCGACCTCCGCTGGAACCCCTCCCGCCGCCTGTCCGCGGCCGCCGACGGCGACACCCCCGCCGCCGAGCGGGCCGCACGGGCCCGCACCGCCGTCCAGGACGCGATGCGGCACGCCTTCGGCGCCGTCCTCGGCGCCTGCGGCCTCGACCTCCAGTGGTGCCGCCCGTCCGCGCTCCCGTACCAGCTGCGCGCCTACGGCGCCGCCGAGCAGCCGCCGGTACGCCACTGACGCCCGGCCCGCGCGCCCGGGGCGTCCGGGGCGTCGGCTACGGGGCCTCGGCTTCCTCCCGCAGCCCACGGACTGAGGGCCCGTGCGGTTGCGGCCGCGGTCGCCAGGGCGTGCGGAGGCGGTGGGCCAGGGCGCTGGCCGCCACGCAGAGGGCCAGCGCGCTCCAGAGCAGCGGGGGGTTCTGCAGGCCCAGGCCGATGACCGCCGGTCCGACCGCGTAGGACACCGTCCAGGTCAGCTGGAACAGGGACATGTACGGTCCCTCGTCGCCCTTGGGCGCCATGGCGACCGCCGTCGCGGCCGCGGTGGGCTTCGAGGCCAGTTCGGCCAGCGCCAGCACCACCGCCACGAGGACGGCGAGCGGGCCCTGGAGGGCGTGCGGGGCGGTGGAGACCGTCGCGGTGAGGGCGATGGCGCCGGCCGCCGCGCCGATCGACAGGCCCAGGACCCGCGAGCGGCTCCAGCCGGACACCAGCCGGCTGATCCGCATCTGCAGGGTGGTGGCGGTGGCGTAGCGCACGACGACCACGACGGTCGGCCAGTAGGCGGCCTGGTGGAGGCCCTCCACCAGGTAGAGGGGGAAGGCGACGGTCGGGATCAGCCAGGCCGCCGAGAGCAGCGTCTGGGACGCGACCAGGGACAGGAACGGCCGGTCGCCGAGCGCCGCCCGGGTGTTCGACCTCGCCGCCCGGAGCCCGGGCCGATCGGCGGCCGGCACGGTCACCCCCAGCAGGAGGGCGGCCGCGAGGAGGGAGCTCGCGCTGTTCAGGGCGAGCGCGACCTCCAGGCCGTGCCCGCCGGCGAGCGCCATCAGGGCGGTCGCCCCCAGGGTGCCGACGCCCAGGGAGGTGGTCTTGAGCACGGTGACCGCGGAGAACCACTCGGTGAGTTCCTCCGGCTTCGCGAACCGCGCGACCAGGGTGGGCCAGGCGGCGCCGTAGAGGCGGTCGGAGGCCGTCACGAGGAAGGTGGCGGCCGCCACGGTGACCAGGTTCCCGGCCGCGAAGAACAGCCCGTACCCGAGCGCGGTCAGGACGTTGCTGACGACCAGGCAGGACTTGGGCCCCACCGCCTGGACGGCCCGTCCGCAGAGCGGCACGACGGCGAAGGACGCGAGCGACCCGACCGTCACGGCGGTGCCCGCGGCGGCCGCCGGGAAGTGCCGGACGGTGACGAAGAACAGCAGCGACAGCGGCAGGAAGACGCCGGAGCCGAACGTGTCGATCGCCACCGAGAGGAACAGCCGCCGCTGCCGACGGAACCGCCCGGCCCCTGTCATGCCACCCCCACCTCGAACCCGCCCCCGACCGCCGCGCGGCTACCGCGTGTCGCGCAGCTTGAGAATGTACGTCGCGGTCAGCGCGACCGCACGGTCCTCGTCCCGCGCGAGCGCTTCGAGGGCGCGGGACGCCGTACCGCCCGGGACCTCCGCGAGCGCCTGGGTCAGCCGCCGGCGCGCGTCCGGGCCAATGTCCTCCTGGGCTAGGCGGTCGACCAGCCCGGCGGCGATCCGGTCCGCCAGCGCGGGCCCGTTCACCGGTGCCGGACTGCCCACCGGAGCGGAGCCGTTCGCCAGCGCGCCCAGCGCGTCCGCCGCGTCGGCGTCGTTCGTCGCCCCGACGATCATGTCGATGAGCGTCGGGACCGCGTCGGCCACGCCGCGGGCCCCGAGCGCCAGGGCCGCGCACCTGCGGACCACGGCGTCCGGGTGCCCGAGGGCGTCCCGCAGCAGTGCGGTCGCCGTCCCGTCCGGCAGCTCGGCGAGGGACCGGACGGCCCGTTCGCGCACCTCGGCCGCGGACGAGTCCAGCCCCTCCGCGAGCAGGGCCGTCCCGTCCCCGCCCGACTGCGCCAGCGCCCACCGGAGCGCCCCGGCGACGATCGGGTCCGACTCGCCCAGCACGGCCTCGACCAGCGCCTCCACCGGCACCGCCGCGTCCTCGCCCGCCGACAGGGCGGCGCGCTGCCGCGCCCCCGGGCTCTTCGACTCCAGGGCCTGGAGCAGCGCGACGACCCGGAGGACCTCCTCCCACCCGGCGGGCTCCGCGGCGTCGATCCGCCGCAGCCGGGTGAGCAGCTCCGTCTCCGCCGCGATGCGCTCGCGGGTCCGGCAGATGAGGTCCTCGACGAGCTCCGCGGGCGCGAAGCCGGGATCGTCCAGGGCCCGACCGACGTCGCGCAGCGAGAGGCCCAGCGACCGCAGGCTCTCGATGTGGAAGATCCGCCGGATGTCCTCGTCCGCGTACCGGCGGTAACCGGAGCCGGTGCGCCCCGTCGGACGCACCAGCCCGAGCGACTCGTAGTGCCTGAGCATGCGGGCGCTGACCCCCGACCGCCGGGCCACGTCGCCGATCAACACTGCCTACCGTCCCTCCTGGCGGCCCTCGCCGAAGACCGCCGTGCGCTTCGCCTCCTCGACGGCGAGCTCGAACCCGGCGTCCGGGTCGTGCCACAGCCGTTCGGTGGCGAGCGCGTGCGCGCGCACCCCGGGGTCGGGGTCCGTCGTCGCGGCGCCCAGCGTCGGCAGCACCGCCTCCCCGAGCGCGACCAGCGCCCGGCTGAGGCTCAGCCGCGTCTCGCGTCCGCCGCGCCCGAGCTGAGCCGCCAACACTACGGCCAGCGCGGGCACCCCGTCCTCGGGTACGAGCACGACCGCGGCCCGCCAGGCGCTGCGGGCCACCTCCTCGTCGGCGTCGGCCAGCAGCGCCGGCGTGATCGCCGGCCACGCCCGCCGGTCCCCGATCTTGGACAGCGTGTGCAGGGCCTGGCTCCGGGCCTGCGCCCGCTCCGCGCGGACCTCGCCGAGCAGCAGCGGGACGGTCACCGCCGCCTCGTGGCGGGTGAGCGCCCAGGTGAGCATCTCGCGGACGGAGAACTCGGGCTCGACCGCGCACCGCCCGACGAGCGGGCGGACGAACCCCCGGTCCGGGTTCGTGCCGACGGCCAGCGCCGCCCGCAGGCGCACCGACGGGTCGTCGTGCTCCAGCCCGCGGAGCGCCGCCGCCCGCATCGTGTCCCTGTCCTCTTCCGGCCTGGTCATCAGGACCACCTCCTGGGCCTCAGTGAAGGGCTTGTCACGGTGTCAAGGTCAAGCGGGTTCCGTGCGCGGTGCCCGCGACGGCCCGGGCGAGGGCGGGGCGGCGGCCGGGGCGGGCCGGTCGTCCGACGGCGGGATGGAGGGTCCGGTCTTACGGTGAATGTGGGGCTCTGCCGGTGCGGGTGCCCCGCTCCGGGTCGTCCGGAGCCCCTCCACCCGGCTGCTCGTCCCTCCGTCCCCGTCCCCGTCCCCGTCCCCCGTCCGCGAGGCGACCGCGATCGAAGGAGACCGTGTCATGGCCAGCAGTACGTCCGGAGTCGGCCCCACCGCCCGGGGCCGCGAGCAGTACCCCTACGCGTCAGGGTGGACCATCTTCGCCGGGGTCATGCTGATCACCGCCGGCCTCATGGCGATCTTCCAGGGCAGCGCCGCCATCACCCACGACAGCCTGCTCGTCGTCACCCGCAGCTACGTGTACGCGATGAACACCGAGGGCTGGGGCTGGATCCACCTCATCCTCGGCGTCTTCGTCGTCGTGGCGGGTGTGGCGGTCTTCAGCGGCGCCGCCTGGGCCCGCATCGTCGGTCTGGTCGTGGCAGGGCTGGGGATGATCGCCAACTTCCTCTGGCTGCCCTACTACCCCCTGTGGGCCATCGTCCTGATCGCGATCGACGCCCTCGTCATCTGGGCCCTGTGCGTCGGAACGATCAAGACGGACCCGATCTGACGGACGGCACGGCCGCCGCTCCACGGGCCGCCGCGGCCCCGGCGGGTCCCCCTCAGCGGCCCGGTGCGGCGCGGCGCCGCCGTCGAACCGTGTGCCGGACCGCCGTCGGTGCCAGCCCCACCCCCACGCTCACGGCGACCGCCGCCGCGGCCAGCAGAGTGGACCGCCAGGGCCAGGACGCGCCGGTCAGCTCCAGATGGGCCGAGGGGTACTCGGAGAACTTCGCGGTGGTCAGTGCCGTACGGCGGTCGCCGTGCTCGGCGAGGTCCCGCAGGACCGGATCGAAGCCGAACTCCCCGGACCGCCGCCCTCCGCCGGGCAGTTCGGCGGCGAGCCCGTTGCGCAGGGCCCAGTCGCCCAGCGCACCGTCGAGGCCGGAGGCGTCCCTGACACCGGGCACCACGAAGCGGTCCGCGCCGTGGGCGCCTCCCGTCGCGGGCCGGGTGACGAGGACCAGGCCGTGGCGGGTGGTGACGGTGTCGCCGGCGCCGATCACCAGCGTCCGGGTGGCGAAGGAGACTCCGCCGTACCCCTCGAAGGCGGCGGCCGCGTCGATCTCCTCGACGCCGTCGACCAGGCCGATGGCCGTGGTGGGGCGCAGCCACGGGAACGCGGCGTTGAGGGCGTACGGGAGGTCGCCGAGGGCGAGGTGGTTGGCCGGTATCGCGGTCGGCCCGTCCGGAGTCCAGCCGGGGTAGGCCAGGCCGGTGCCGATACGGGTCGACTCCGCCTCGCCGGCCAGTTCCCCGACCAGCCGCAGCGCGCCCACGGTGCCGGAGGTGACGCCCGCGGTGGTGGTCACCCGCCCGTCCTCGACGTAGCGCCGCCCGCGCTGCCAGTCGACCTTCGGGTAACCGCGCTCCAGGGAGCCGATGTTGGACCAGAACGACGTGGCCTGGCGGCCGTCGAGCAGACCGGAGGCGGCCAGCAGCTCGGAGCCCGCGCACACCCCGAGGATCCGGGCGCCCTTGCGGTGGCGTTCGACGATCCACTCGCGCAGGCGCTCCTCGCCCGCGCCGGCGGGGTCGGTCACGGCGGGCACGACCACCACGTCGGGTTCCGGCAGAGTGCCGTCCGCCACCTCGGCCAGCGTGTGGTCGGGCAGCAGATGGGCGCCGCCGGACAGCGGGGAGACACGGCGTTCGGCGGCCACCGTGTAGACGAACATCGTCGGCGACTCGGCGAACACCTGGTAGGGCGCGAGGACATCGGTGGCCACGGACCCCTCGTTGCTGACCGCGACCGCCACGGTGATCCTGCCCTCCGGCACCGGCCGGGCGGTCGGCCACTCCCGGGCACCGGATCCGCGCGGCGCAGGGGCGAAGCTGTCCGCCATCGACGCGCTCACCCCCGCGAAGGCGATCCCCGCGAAGGACGCGGCCGCCAGACCCGTGCCCAGCAGCACCCGGCCGGTACGGAGCAGCGCCCGGTGCCCCCTGCGTGGCCCGGAACTCATCGTGAACAAGACATACCTCGACAATCCGGGCACGTTCCGGCAGCACGGTGCCGTCGGCCCTCGTGGAAACGGGAAAGGGGGAAACCGGAGGAGATCGGGGGAAACCGGTCGCAGAAGAGGCTCTGCGCCGAGGAGGCCGGGCCCGTCAGGCGGTCGGCCGCAGTGGCGCCCGCAGCAGCGAGGGCGGGGCCCCGAAGGCGTCGGCGACCACCCGGCGCAGCTGCCGGGCGTCACGGAACCCGCACCGGAGCGCGACCGCCTCCACCGTCAGGTCGGTACCGGACAGCAGGGCGCGGGCCCGCTCCAGCCGCAGTTGCCGCTGGTAGGCGAACGGGGTGAGGCCGGCGGCCGCGGTGAAGGCCCGCGTCAGACCGCGTGGGGACAGCCCGGCGATGCCGGCGAGTTCACGCAGGGTGAAGGCGGCGTCCAGATGCTGCGCCAGATGGTCCTGCACCCGGTGCACCGCGGGCTGGACGTGGTCGCGGTGCCGCAGGAACGGACTGATCTGTGCCGCGTCCCCGTCCCGCCGCAGGTACAGCACCAGCTCACGCGCGACCCGCCCGGCCAGCTCCGGGCCGCGCTCCCGCTCGACCAGGGACAACGCGAGATCGATCCCCGACGAGATGCCCGCACTGGTGCTGATCCGCCCGTCGTGCACGTAGAGCGCGGCCTCACGCACCCGGGCCCGCGGGTACCGGTCGCGCATCGCCGAGGTGAGCGACCAGTGGGTCGTGCACGCCCTGCCGTCCAGCAGCCCCGCCTCCCCCAGGACGACCGCACCGCTGCACACGGACGCCACCCGGGCACCCGCGTCGTAGGCCTCACGCACCCAGCGCACGACGGCGGGTGCCACCAGCCGGTCGGATCCGGTCAGCCGGGGGCCCGGCACGAGCACCAGGTCACCGGCTGCCGCCCGGCTCGTGTCCAGCGGCGCCAGCCCCGCCAGCCGCAGGCCCTGGGCGGACCGCAGAGCGTCCGCCTCGGCGACGTACTCCAGCCGGTAACCGCCGCCGAGCTGCGCCGCGGCGTCGAACACCTGCACAGGACCGCCGAGGTCCAGCAGATTCACCTCGGGCAGCACCAGGACCAGCACCCGCCCGGTACACCCGTCCGTCTCCTCGCTCACCCCGCCACGGTAGGCCGCGAGGAACCGCCCGCACGAGGTCTCCCAGGGGCGGACGGCGGACGGATCTGGCACTGGACGCGGCGGACGCAGGCCCAGCGCACCGGCCTCAGCACCGGCCGGTCAGGACGGCCGCCCGCCGAACTGCCAGTCGTGCACCTCGATGTCGGCGTACCGCTCCCGGGTCAGGACGGCGCCCGCCGCATCCCGGTCCGACGCCCGGAGCAGCGCGGCCGTGCCCAGCCAGGCGGTGCCGTCGTCGGACAGCAGCGGACCGTAGGCGATCAGCCCGTCCCGGTCGGCCGGCACGGCGAGGTCGACGGCCGGCCCCGAGCCGAGGCCGAGCACCAGGTACCGGTTGCCGCCGGTCCGGCCGCCGGGGAAGTCCCACATGGTGCGCCCCAGCGTGTTACTCCACCGCCGCAGCAGCACGTCCCGGTAGACGCCCGCCTGGTAACCCGGCTCGGCGAAGGCGAACGCCCGGGCCGCGGCGGCATCGGGCAGGTCGATGATGTGCACGCTGCCGGTGGGGGCGTCGCGGTCCTCGGTGAGGGTCGGGCCCCGGGCGATCAACTCCTCCGCGTACCCGTCCATGTAGGACCAGTGCTGTTCCAGCAGTTCGCGGCGCAACGTCCCGGAGCCGGGCCGGTCTCGGTGGTAGCAGAAGAACTCCATGCCCGTAGGGTCCCCTGAAGGAGGCGGCCAGGTCCAGGGCCCGCGTCGACGGCGGATTCCGACCGCATGCCTCCGTGACGGCCGCACAGGGCGGTGGCCCGGGAGGACTTCCTCCCGGGCCACCGCCCTCGGCCCGTCAGGACCGGTCCGGCCTTGTCGGGCTCACTCGCTCACCCCGCCCACCCGGCGCCTGCGCGCCCGGACCAGGAGGGCCAGCACCGAACCGAGACCGGCCAGCGCCGCACCGGTCGCGGCGTAGGGCCGGACCGACGAGCCGGTGTCCGGCAGCGGCCCGCCCTCGTGGTGCTGCTGGTGCCCGCCCTGCGGGTGCTCGCCGGGACCGGTGCTGCCGTGCTCCGGCCCCTGGCCGTTGCCGTTGCCGTTCCCATTCCCGTTGCCGTGGCCACTGCCGTTCCCGTTGCCGTTCTCATGGCCGGGCTTGTGCTCGTGGCACTCCTCCTTCTCGCACGGCGGCGTGCACCGGGCGAGCGCGGAGGACGGCGGAGTGGTCACCGGCTCGGTCCCGGGCGGCGAGTTCGGCGGCACGTAGGAGGCCGTGACCGTGTTGACGGTGTCCTCACTGATCAGGCTGGAGCAGTAGAACTTCTTCGTCTGCCCGGCGGCCAGATCGAACGTCCCGGCCGCCACCGTGCAGGACACCTCCTGGCGGTCGTTCAGCGTGATCCCGGTCAGGTCCACCGTGCCGGTGTTGGTCACCGTGATCTGCCAGAACGCCTGGCACTTGTCCGGCGCACACGGCTCCTCGGACGCCCCGCCCTTGTGCAGCGTCACCTCCTTGCCCCACGGCCCGGCGCCGCCCTCACCGCAGTCGCCGGACTTGTCCGACTGGCAGACCTCCTTGTCGACGCTCAGCGACGGAACGTTGGTGCCGCTCACATCCACGCGCGCCTCGGACGGGGGTGTGGTGATCGGGGTGCCGCCGGGGCCGGGGAAGGAGGCCGTCACCGTGTTCGTCGTCGGCTGGGTGACGCCTGGCAGGTTGCAGAACACCTGCTTGGAGGCACCTGCCGCGAGGTCGAATGTCCCCGCAGTTGTCACGCAGGCCGGTGTGACGGAGT